>NZ_JBHVSI010000006.1:0-214964 GCF_042885335.1 Neobacillus sp. NPDC058068
ATATATAATATATGCCTTATACTCTTTAGAAAATTTAAGGTTACTTTTCTTAGTTGAAAATAAATAAATTATAAAAATATAGATACCCAAGAATATCAAATAAAACCACCATGATACCCCAAATACCCCCATACTATTAAATAAAACTTTAAGGATAATTATTATAATTATCAAAAAAAATACTAATCCCTGCATAATATTCCTTTCAATTATTAATTTTTTTTAGAAACTAAATAATTCTCTTCTAATTTTGGAATGATAATAAAATCAATATTATTACTCCTCAATTAATACCCCGAATTCCTTTTCAAGTACTTCGCCAAGTGCAGAATAATAATTAGGAAATGAATAATTATACTTGATATTAAGATAAGCTTGATTTCCCATCTTATATATATTTGTTTTTTTCGAAACTATTTGTTCAATCTTAATCGCTAAGTCCTTTGCATCCATTGTACGGAAAAGATAGCCGCATTCTCCCTCGTTTATATAAGAAGCAGTACCATTATTATCTGTGCTAATAGTTACCATTCCATTTGCCATAGCTTCTAATATTGAAATGGAAGCAGATTCCAGCTTACTAGGTAAAATGAATATGTCATTAGTTTGGTAAATTTGGTCCATTTTATTATAATCAATATTCTTTTCAAGTCTTATCACATCGTCTACGTTCTTAGACTTTATATATGTTTTTAATAAATCAAAATATTTTTGCTCATCTTCATTTACTACTTGTCCAACGATTGTCACTCTCAAATTTCTTCTATCTCCTATAAGGGATATAGCATCAACCAATAAAAAGTGGTTTTTATAATCTCTATACTTACCCACATCTAAAATGTTGATATTTCCGCCCTTACAATATGTTCTATTAGCTGTTTCTTCCTTTAATTCTGCAATAAATGGAACAAAATAATCATGACTTTTAATGTGATACTTATCTTGATTATTTCTTAACACCGAAATATTTCTAGCATAAACCGTAGTTATTCTAACTTTAGGGAAAAATTCACGTATTATTTTTTTAATGAATCTTTTTATTATATTTTCAGAAGTATTTGGGGAATATAATGGTGTCTGATTGTAAATTATGGTACATCGTATTTTTAAAATCTTACAGATTAAATAAGCACACCATGATGAAAAATTTCTTTCCCTTAATATTACAACATCGGGGCGATACTTCCTTATTCTTATAAACAATGAAATATTTGCAGGAATAAAATAATAGAGTTTCTTACTCTCTGCCTCATTAGCACTATATTTCCAATCGACTATTTTGCATAAAAGAATTGATAATATTGACTTTTTCATTAGATATGGCTTCAATTTGCTATGATCTTCGCTTTTTCCAACATTTTGGACAAAAAATTCAACATTATGGCCTCTTTCAATTAGTGACTTAACTATTGGAAATTGATTGGTATGAAATCTTGGAGCCACAAAAAGAAATTTCATATAACGAAATGACCTCTTTTCAAATTTATATCATCTTGTAAAATTGTTATTCTATAAAAACGGTTCTTACAAAGGTATCTGTAACTGAATCAATGTCGTACCCAGCTATTTTGAATTTATCATTCATACTTTCTCGTACTACATCTTCTTGTCTGTATTCTAAAGCTTTTTCAGCCCAAATTTTTGTGCTATCTTTTAAAGATAAATAATCTACCAACTTAGTAATACCTGCCTCACGCGTTATAGAATCTGAAATAATACAATGTAGCCCGGTTGCTTGAGCTTCAATAATCACATTTGGCATACCTTCAAAGAATGAAGGGAAAATTAATACGTCCATTGCCATCATGATATTAGGCACATCTGATCTTACTCCAGTAAAAATTACTTTATCTGTTAGACCAAGCGTTTTAATCTTATTTTTTATATCACTTTCTAACTCACCTTTTCCAACTAGTATTAGAACACTTTCTTTATGTTTCTTTACAATCTCATTAAAGACATCAATTAAGAAACTGTGATTCTTGGCATTATTAAATCTTCCAACATGTCCAACTACAAATTTATTTTTTATTTGAAACTCTTCACGAATTGCAGTTCTTGTATCCAAGTCAAAATGGAAATTATCTAGTGCAATTGCATTCTTAAGAATTATTGCCTTTTTTCGTTGTATACAGCCTTTTCCAAACATAAACTCAGCAGCTTCTGTCGATGGTGCAATTTTTATATTTGGAATTGTTATAGATAACCATTTAAATACCAGATGGAGAATTTGATGCACTCTTCCCCCATAAGTTTTAGTATTACTAGACCGAAATACAAGTACTTTAGCCCCTCCAAATTTCGCTGCAAGTAAATCAATTGTTGATAATGAATGCTGTGATATCCTCATAACATAGTCATACTTTTCTTTCCGAACAATATCCTTAAGTGTATTGAAGGATTTTACTATTCTTTTAGACTTAGGAATGGAACGATGGATTTTCCCCCCCATGGATATTATTTCTTCTTCATAAAATCCTTCTTCCTTTGATGCCACATAAAAGTCCATCTGATATTTATTTTTATCTAAAGCACGATAAACTTTCATCAAAAATGTTTCAGCGCCCCCAGCATTCATTGAGCCAACTATACATAAAAGCCTTTTAGTATTGCCATTTTTTTTCATTTTAGTTTCCTTCTTTTCAACTATTTCTCAGTTAACTTCTGACACACCTTTACTATAAATGCATGTTTCCTTTTAAACCAATTATTTTGATATTTATGCCATCTCTCAGAATACTCTTTAAATAACTCATTTCTAAATATGTCATATAATACTTCCAACTGTGCAATATGCAGTTTATGGTAAAATGGACTTGTTATTCTACCACCTAGGTCATACATACTCCAATATCCGTTATCAAATTCAGACAAGTGAGCTTCCAAGCTTTCCAACGTTTTATCAAGTAATTCTTTTATTCTTTTATCCTCACTCACCTTAAAATAATCAAACAAACCAAATATAGCAAATATCCAACCATTAAGTACTGTTGGCTCATTTGTATATTCTTGAAGAAAAACCTCACCATTAAAATATTTTGTTGTTCCACCTAAATCTAACGGAGTTAATAAAAAATCTATTGCTTTCTTAGCTCCAAATAGATATTTCTCATCATTAAATTCTTTATACGCTCTAAGCAAAAGTGATACACCCTCACCCTGGGCCATAGCTGAGTATGGAGCGTTAGAATGTACAAAAAAGAAATTACTCCATGAACCATCTTTTTGTTGATTATTTATAGCCCAATCAACACATAGTTTAAATTTATTTAGATATAATTGTTTATTTTCTAATAAATACAAATCATATGATCCCAAACCGTATTGAAAAATTGCTATAGGGAACAAAACTTTTGAACCATCCTCAAGTTCTAGAATTGGAAGTTTTACCTCATTTAAATTATCACCCTTAGTAACCTTTTCTGTGAGATCATTGTAGTATCCCTTAATTCCTGATTTTGAATAGATTTTGCCTATTCCTTGATTAACATGCAATATACTCTTACCATTTAGCATATTTAACCATTTTTTCAACTTAAATATACTTAAGCTCATATTGAAGAATTTTCCTCTCTATCACAAATATTTTAAAAATCTACTAATAACCTTTTCAGGTAGGAATTCGTTGGCTTTAAATAAACAATTACTTTTCATTCTGGTAATATTATCGGGATTGTTAACTAATTCCATTAGAAGATCTTCTAATTTAGACTTTTGCATAAAGTCATATATGAACCCAGTCTTACCATGATCAATAATTTGATTTGCAGAATCCCAATTTGAAGCCAGGACTGGTAACCCTGCGGCATACGCATCTATTATTGTCCCTGGTACACCTTCTGTCTTATAATGAGTTGGAAATAACAATGCAAAGTATCCCTTTAATACATCTACGCTATCATTATAATTTACAGCTCCTTTATAGGTTATATATTCAGGAAAATCCTTTTTTATTTTTTCAAACCTATCGTTATATTTTTCTTCTACTGGTCCATATATATCTAATGTATAAACTTGTCTACCTAATTTCTCATTAATATTGATAATCACGTCTATAGCATCCTCTATACCTTTTTCTTCCATAACTCTTGAAAAAGTACAAAGGTTATATTGCCCTTCGATTGGAAATTGCAAATTTTTTTCATCGAGTATACTTAATCGCTTAAAGTTTGGTAAATATTTTACATTCTTTAATCCCAGAATCTGTAATGCATTAATCATGTTGTATGATTCAACATAAACTCCATCTAAATTGCACATTTTACTTTTAAGCTTATGATTTTTTTTTAATATTTCAGGCAGCCACCCACCAATAACTACATAGTGCAACTTCTTATGAAATATCCAATTTAACACTAGAAACAAAGGAATAAAAATCTTAACTCCATTATGAGCAGGTAGTATCACTACATTGTCACAGTTCTTTAGTAAGAGTAAACATTTAAACAGTAGAGCTACGGGATTTTTTTTCCAACCATGCGTATCAACGGTCTGCACTAAATTTGAACCTATAGCTATTTTTAATTCCTCTGTTAATAATTTTGTTTTAATAGTTTGTCCATTGAGAAGATTTTTATTATTCCCAAAATGTCCGCATACACCAACCCTATACAAAATTCCACCTCTAATAACGTAAAATATTTAAAGTTTCTCCAAAATTTTTCTCTAAATAAATAAGGAAATTAAAATTAATATGTTAATACCTCTAAACACATATAATTGCAACTTCCTTATATAATTCAATGCAAATTACTAGGTAGTATATAAATTTTTAAAGCAATTTCTATCTTGATACATAGCCCCACTTACCTTAATTTAAGAATTGTTACTATTATCCAATATAAAATTAGATAGAATGATTTTAGTATGGGTATTTGCTCTATTTCACGATATACCTTCCAATGATAACTAACTAAGGATGATTTTTTACTAGATATAGCACCAGCTCTTATACGATGACTTCCAAGCGGCTCATCCAAACCATAAAGATATGTTTCCTTTTTTATGACCTGTAACCACATAACATAATCGTTTCTCTTTTTAATATTTGGTATTTTAAATTTACCCAAATTTTCGGCACTGTATATTACTGTCGAATTCCCGGGGCAAGTTTTTAAAACGCCATCATAGTCGCTTTTGACCTTTGCCCTGATAGTTCGATTAAGGAAATTCCCCTGCTCATCGATTTTAGTGTAACTTGTACATGTAAAATTATAATTATTCTTTTTCATGAACTCTATCTGTTTGTGTAGTTTTTCAGGAACCCACACATCATCACTATCAAGGAAAGCTATATATTTACCTTTTGCTAAATCAACAGCCGTATTACGTGCCACTGCTGCACCAGAATTTCTGTCTAATTTATAGTATTTAATTCTTTGGTCCTTCTTCATATACTCCATTACTACAACCGATGTGTTATCCGTGGAGCAATCATCAACAACGATAACTTCCCAGTTTTTGTACAACTGTGCAATTACAGACTCCAGTGTTATCCCTATAAAATTCCCGCAATTGTAAGCAGGCATAATTATTGAAACCAAATCTTCTTGTATATTAATAGATTGCATACTTTCCATTACTCCACCTCAAAAATGATACATAAAATATTCATGTAAAACCCATCAAATTATTTTTCAATAGTCAATTTAATCGACTCTTCAAAACTATTGATACAATAATCTTCTTTGTACTTTGACATAACTTGCTCATATAAAAATGTCCCAAATACTTTATTTATAGCATTTACCTTTTTACCCATAAGTTTAATTACCAAATTAAATAACTTAGTCACTACTATCTTGTTCCCATATACATCTCCTATTTTACACACCATATCGGCAGTATTTACATACTCTTTATTCTGAGGGTGGAAGATACCATGCTCTTCATTATCAATCATCAAACGTATAAACTCACAAAGGTTTTCTATATAAAGCATGCTACGCTTGTTATCTATATTTGGGAAAATCGGAATCATCTTTGCTAATTTAGCCAGCTTTGGAAAGTTCCCTTTCGTTCCTTTTCCATATATCATTGGCGGGCGGACAATGACGACTTTGAAGTTATCATCTTGCAAAGGGGTAATCCCCTGCTCTGCCTGTAATTTACTGTTACCATAAAATCCATTTGGATTTGGCTTTGTATTTTTTTTCACAACTATACTTTTATTAGTAGCGCTACTCTCGCCAAAAACAATCATACTACTCATAAATATGAATTGCTTCACACCTTCTGCCTTACTTTTCTTGGCAAGTTCTATTGTCAAGTCACGGTTAACCTTATAATACAAAGACTCTAAATCAGACTTTGCATCGACATGGGCTATACCTGCCACATGGAAGATGACATCATACTTTGAAAAGTCTGCTTTCCTCCACTCTTCAGTCCGGCATGAAATGTACTCTATAGTGTATTTATCTGCAGTCGAAGAAGCGAATGCATTACCAATATAACTATGTTTGGCCGTGATAAGTATTCTTTTCATCTCAAAATCCTCTCACTATCCGCTTTTTCTACTGCTGTTGTTGAAGTTGGGGTACCTTTCTCTCTCTCAATCTCGCCAGTACCACCTTCAACAACACCATCGTGCTTTAGAATACTAACTATGGTACCGAAGAAGCATCTCACATCAAAAACAAAGCTCAATTTCTCAACATATTCCCCATCAAGCCGCGCTTTAACTTTAATCGGTAACTCATCCCTCCCATTAATCTGCGCCCACCCCGTAAGCCCAGGGTAAATATCATTCGCCCCATATTTATCTCTCTCAGCTATCAAATCATACTGATTCCAAAGGCAAGGCCGTGGACCAATAATACTCATTTCACCTTTAAGAATGTTTATAATTTGCGGAAGTTCATCCAAACTAGTTTTCCTCATAAACTTCCCAACTCTGGTAATAAAGCTTTCTGGATTTTTCAAAAGGTGAGTAGGTGTATCCTTTGGTGTATCAATTTTCATCGTTCTAAATTTCAAAATAAAAAACTCGGATTTATCTTTACCAATCCTACGTTGCTTAAATAAGACTGGGCCCTTTGAATCTAGCTTAATACATAAAATTAATAGTAAGAATACTGGTGAAAGTACCATGATCCCAATAAAGGCCAGAACAATATCTAATATTTTTTTTATATATCTTCTATAAATCACTTATTTACGCCCCTCAATGAGAAAAGGTTAAATAATTATTTAACCTTTTCTGCCTCCAATATTTCATCCATAAATGATAGAATTTCTTCTCGTAAAGAAGGTTCTTGCAGAGCAAACTCAATCGTAGTCTTCACAAACCCAATCTTCTCCCCAACATCAAACCGTTTACCCTCAAAATCATATGCAAAGACTCTTTGAATCTGATTCAACTTCTGAATCGCATCCGTCAACTGTATCTCTCCACCAGCACCAGTTTCCTGCTGCTCCAAAAACATAAAAATCTCAGGTGTAAGAATATATCTTCCCATAATCGCAAGATTAGAGGGAGCAGTTCCCGGTGCAGGCTTCTCAACAAAGTTCTCAACCTGGTACCTTCGACCATCTTGAACCGAAGGTTCAACAATCCCATACCGATGGGTCTCATCATCCGGTACACTCTGAACACCAATAACCGAAGAGTGAGTTTCCTCATAGACATCAATAAGCTGTTTTAAGCAAGGCGTCTCACTCTGAACAATATCATCACCTAAAAGAACTGCAAACGGCTCATCCCCTATAAAATTACGCGCACACCAGACTGCATGGCCGAGCCCTTTTGGTTCCTTTTGACGAATGTAATGAATATCAGCAAGATCAGCAGCATATCGTACTTTATCAAGAATATCTAATTTGCCCTTCTCCAATAAATTTTGCTCAAGTTCATGTGCAAAATCAAAATGATCCTCAATTGATCGTTTCCCTTTACCAGTAACAATAATAATATCTTCAATCCCTGACGCAACAGCTTCTTCAACAATATATTGAATCGTTGGCTTATCAACGATTGGTAGCATCTCTTTCGGCATTGCTTTCGTAGCCGGTAGGAACCTTGTCCCAAGTCCTGCTGCTGGTATAATCGCTTTCCTTACTCGTTTCATACATATTCCACCTTTTTAATTCAATAACAAACCGAAAGGTTTGAATATTTTAATCTTGTTCATTCCAATAACAGTACAATAGGTATTGTTTTTTTAATATCATACCGAAGGTTTTGCTTTTTCAATTAGTTATATTAATTCACCGCAGCCAACACAGCCGAACCCTCAAACCGATTATTAGCCACCGCAATCAATGTATCATGCATCTCCATCTCACTCATATCTAACAAACTATCAATTAAACGGCCCAACTTCTCAGCACGGATAACCTTCGCCTTCCCAATATGAATCTTCGGAAACACTTGCTCGGGATGCACTTCATTCTCATTAAGTAGTTCCTCGTACATCTTCTCCCCAGGGCGTAGTCCTGTGTACTTAACCCCAATTTCTTCTATAGAATAACCTGAGAGCTTAATCAGGTTTTTCGCCAAATCAACAATCTTAACCGGCTCCCCCATATCCAGCACAAAAATCTCTCCGCCGCGCGCTAACGAACCCGCCTGAATCACAAGCCGTGAGGCTTCCGGTATCGTCATAAAATACCGTGTCATCTCAGGATCCGTCACCGTCACTGGCCCGCCAGCTTGAATCTGCTTCTTAAACAACGGAATCACACTGCCGCGGCTGCCAAGCACATTTCCAAACCGAACCGCCACAAACTTTGTGTCACTATTCTGGGCAAGACTCTGAATAATCATCTCCGCAAACCGCTTCGTCGCGCCCATTACATTTGGCGGATTTACTGCTTTATCCGAAGATATCATCACAAAAGTATGAACTCCGAAGGTGTCCGCAGCTTCAGCCACATTCTTCGTCCCAAAGATATTATTCTTCACCGCTTCTCTTGGGTTGTATTCCATCAACGGGACATGCTTATGCGCCGCCGCATGATAAACAACAAACGGTCGATGCTCGTCCATCACATCAAAAATCCTTGCACGGTCCTGAATATCACCAATCACAGGAACAATTTCAATTCGGCCTTGGTATTCTTTCCGAAGCTCCATATCAATTAAATAAATACTGTTCTCTCCATGACCAACCAAAACAATTTTACTAGGATTAAATCTGCAAATCTGCCGGCAGATTTCCGACCCGATCGAACCGCCAGCACCTGTAACTAACACTGTTTTTCCTGACACACGTTCTGAAATGCCCGCTATATCTAACTCCACCGGTTCCCGGCCTAATAAATCCTCTACCTGGACATCGCGAAAGTGATTCACGGACACTTTTCCTGTCATTAAATCTTCCAGCATCGGCATGATTTGTGTCTTGGCTTTTGTTTTTGCACACTCATCAAAAATCCGCTTTAATTCGTTTTGCTGTAAGGATGGGATGGCAATCACGATATTGTCGATATTTAACTTTTCAACCGCCTCTTGAATCTGACTAGAATCTCCAAACATCGGTATATTTAATATCTGCAGCTTGTATTTCTTCGGGTCATCATCGATGAATGCAACTGGTTCAAGCTCCGTATCTGCACTTTTCTGCAATTGTCTGGCCACCATTACTCCAGCAGCACCCGCTCCAATAATCAGTGTCCTTTTTTTCGAGGCATCCCCCTGTAAATACGTATCGCGAATCATTCGCCACACAAATCGAGAACCGCCTATTGATAATACATAAAGCATCCATGTCGTTATTAACGCCCTAACGTATATTTCAAAGTGGACTATGTATTGAATAACCGCCGTCGTCAACACAGCGAATGTTACTGCCTTCACAATCGCCAGTAACTCCCCTACACTCGCATATTCCCACGCCTTATTATAAAGCCGGTAATAGCTAGCAAAAATATGATGACAGACCACAAGTGTTAACCCGCTTATGACAATAACTAGTTTGGTGTCAATGACAATCGATGGATGTAATGGATAATAACTTAGATATATAGCCGTTAAAACAAGAACAGAATCTAATAACCCCAATGTTACAAGCCGAGTCCTGTATGCCAAATCAATCATTCCTCCTTTTATCTTTTTATTTCGTCTAACTAAACAGTACGTGGCCAAAAAAATAAATACCTAATGAAATACCAAGTGCATTATCACTTATTCTTTCATTAGATATTTATTATTGTAAATTTGTATTTAAACGGGCATCGAACCCTCCCTCACACCATGATTCTGACGACGCGCGTCTAAGGTCCTGCTTGGAACCCACAGCATGACCGAGTGCCCCCATGGATATCGGACAGGGGAGCCTCGCCGGTCAGCCAATGATGCCTAACAAAGAAGTATAATCACATGATGTTAATTCCTATCATCATAAGCGGGGAAAAGGATATTCCACCGCCAACGACGTGCGCCTAAGGTCCTACTCGGAACCCACAGCATGACCGAGTGCCCCCATGGATATCGGACAGGGAAGCCTCGCCGGTCAGGCCATGACGCCTGACCAAGAAGTATAATCACATGGGTTTAGCAGGGTAAAGGATTTCACCCTGCCAATTGGGCCGTAATGGCGCCACATCAAAGTAGTCAATAATCAACATTGATATATATAGCTTCTTCTTGATTAAAAAATCCCAAATATCTTCTTTTTCTTCCTAACCCGCTCCGGCACTTCCTTATAGACATGACTGCCCCCAACCACCAGCGCCGCATTTTCTTGAAATAAATAAACCATTTCATTCCCATACTTCGCCTGAATCACGTCGAAGGCCTCTCTCATCTTAAACGTCCGATTCCCCGTATTATGGGCATCAGAGGCAATAAAATGAGTTAAGTTCGCCTCGATTAACTGGTGTGTAAAGTTTTTAATCTTCTTGCCAAAGTCACCGGAAACGCTCGCTGCGGTGACCTGCGACAATGCGCCCTTTTTCACAAACTGATAAAGAAGGTCCGGCTGTTCAATGAGTTGCTGATTCCGCTCTGGATGGACAATCACCGGCACAAGCCCTTTCAGCTGCATTTCATAAAACAACTTCTCCGTGTATCTCGGTACATGGCTCGACGAGAACTCTACCAAGACGTATTGGCTGCCATTAACCGCGAGGATATCTCCCGATTCGTAGGCCTCGACCATTTCTCCATGGATCCGTGTTTCCTGACCAGCTAAAATCTTCAAATCTATCTTTTCTTTTTGTAATGCTAGATTCAACTCTTCAACACCAGCGATAATACCTTGCTTCGAATTTTCGTACTGATTATTCAAATGATGCGGCGTGGCGACAATCGTGCGGATCCCCTGCTCGACCGCTTTCCGTGCCATGTCCAGGCTATCCGACAAATCCTGTGCCCCGTCATCCACGCCCGGCAATATGTGACAGTGCAAATCAATCAT
Source organism: Neobacillus sp. NPDC058068 (assembly GCF_042885335.1). Classification (NCBI taxonomy): domain Bacteria; kingdom Bacillati; phylum Bacillota; class Bacilli; order Caryophanales; family Bacillaceae; genus Neobacillus; species Neobacillus sp. NPDC058068. The sequence continues at coordinate 11,361 of NZ_JBHVSI010000006.1, forward strand.
AAGCCACACCCATTTCCATTAAATTGTTATCTAATTAAGATTAACACGGTCGAAAGGCCTAGTAAAGGGAGGTATTTTGTCGCATTTTGTAGAAACCGTTATTTAGCACCATAATAATAGTAATAATCATTATTCTTTATTTCTTTATGGTTTAACACGACACCAAGCAGCTTGCTTTGCGCGTGGTCAAGCAATTCTTTTGCCTTCTTCGCCTGCTCGATTTCTGTCTTCTCACTAAAGACAACAAGAATCGAACCATCACATTGATTCGCGAGAATTTGTGGATCAGCTACAGCTAATAACGGCGGTGTATCCAAGATGACGTAATCAAATTGCGCCTTTGCTTCTTCCATAAATTGCTCCATCGATTTCGAGCTTAATAATTCAGCTGGATTCGGCGGCACCGGTCCGCTTGTTAACACATATAAATCTTGCTCTTCTGTTTCGTTCACGGTTTTTTCAAGTGTCTTTTGCTTCGTCAGCACGGTGGTAAAGCCAAAGCGGTTATCCTCGCCAAATGTATGATGAACCGTCGGCTTCCGTAGATCGGCATCGACTAATAGTACTTTTTTTCCAAGCTGGGCGAAGGTTACCGCAAGGTTTGCCGCTGTCGTTGATTTTCCTTCCGCCGGACCTGATGAGGTCACCATAATCGTTCTGATTTCTTCATCAATCGCGGAATATTGGATATTTGTCCGAATCGTCCGGTATTGCTCCGAGATTGGTGATTTTGGTGCAATCGCCGTAATCAGCTTTCGGCTTGGGTCTTTACTTGTTTGTGTCTTTTTCTGCTTACGAGCCAAGGGTCTCACCTCTTACCGTTGATTTTCGCGCCGCACGTTTCATTTTCAATTCTTCGATTTGCTGGTCATCAATCGTGGCAATAACCCCTAGAATCGGTAAACCTAAGATTTTTTCAACATCCTGCTCGTTTTTAATCGTGTTATTGAAATACTCAAGCAAGAATGCAAAGCCAACCGCTGCCATTAACCCGACAACAATCGCAATTGCCACATTTAATAATGGTCTTGGTTTTATCGGCGCCGGATTTTCTGAAATATCGGCTTTCGCTAAAATACTGACATTATCGACTTTCATAATCTTCGGGATTTCTTTTTGAAACACTTCTGCTGTCTTGTTCGCAATTTGCGCTGCCACTAAGGCATCCGGGTCCTGAACAGACAAGTTCACAACCTGTGAATCCTTTTCACTGCCAACGGTAATCTTTCCTTTTAACTGGGAAGCCGTCATCTTTAAATTAAGCTCGTTCACGACGATATCTAAGATCGCCGGGCTTGTGATAATCACATTATAGGTATTTATTAATTGAAGGTTTGTTTGGACCTCACTTGGGCTATAAACGGATTGTTCATTTTTCTGTTGGTTGACGAGAATTTGGGTAGAAGCTTGGTAAATCGGGGTCAATAAAAAGTAACTTACCACACCACTTACAATGGCAGCTATTAAAGTTATCGACACGATTAGAAGCAATCGTTTTTTCAAGGTCTCAAGCAGTTCTTTTAAACTAATAGTCTCTTCCATTTCGGCCTCCTAATTTTATCACTACAAAACATAGGTATTATATCACAATTTGTCAGCTTTTACTGTAATTTGTCAAATTTAATTTCACTTACTCTATTAAACACCCATTTGTAAGATTTTTGAAGGGGAAATTAAAGAATGGTAAAAATTTCACATATTTACAAACGAACAAGCAAGTTAGACAGCCTAACGAAAGACCTAAATAGAGTAGGCTCCCCGCCTCATTGGTCATTTCCCCATTAGCCGGTTGACGGTTTGAATTTGTAATTTGGAAATATGAGCGATTTTTTCCGAATCGGCAAAATGGGCGAGATAGGTTTCACCGTACGCTTCAATTTTGACGATTTTCCTGAGGTTTACGAGGTACGAGCGGTGGGTTCGATAAAAGTATTTTGGCAAGCGTTTTGCAATATCCTGAAGGGAATCAGCTGTTTCCACCTGCTCCGCTTCCAAATGGATGATCGACTTTCTTCCTTCTTTTTCGACATAGACGATATCGTCCATGGCAAGATAAAGAAACGCTTGATTCGACTTAATCGTCAGCTTATTGAGAGCGGCCGCTCCCTGCTTCGCTTCCAATCGCTTGTGCAATTGCAGACCAATCTTTGCCTTTTCTAAGGCAATTAACAGCCGGACCTTTTCGATTGGTTTGACAATATAATCGACTGCCGAGAGATTAAACGCCTCCACCGCAAACTCATCATAACCCGTCGTAAAGATGACCTGAAGTGCCGGAACCATTTTCTTACACAGCTGTGCTGCCTCGATGCCATTGATACCAGGCATATTAATGTCCACTAACACAATATCTGGCTTCTTCTTGTTCACAAGCTCAATCAGCTCTTCACCGCTCGACGCCTCCCCTGCCAGCACATATCCAGGAAATAACTGAATATAGTGGCCTAGCAGTGTTTTCGATGAAAGGTCGTCATCGACAATGATCACTTTCAGATTCTTCATCATACCACTCACTTTTTCGTTTAATGCCGCTGCCCCCTTATTTTACACCTATTTCGGGGCGAAAAGTATGAGCAGGATGTTGGGTTTTAAGCGATGTCTGATATTTCCGAAACACGGTCTGGGCAGTCATCTTTTTCGGTTTGCCTAACAGGTATCCCTGAATAATCGGCACATCGATGTTGATAGCCGCAGCTAAATCGTCTTCCTCCTCAATTCCTTCTAAGATCACGCCCATTTTGTATTGTGCGTATTGAATCAACAGCGCTACCATTTGCTGTTTTTCCGTTGACGACGATAATCCGACGGAAAAGTAGCGATCCAACTTAATATAATTAGGGGAAAACTCAATTATTTTTTGTAACCCCGTAGCCCCTGTGCCAACATCATCAAGTGCGATGGCAAAGCCGAGGTCTTTGACTAACAAGATTCTTTTCTTAAACTCCGGAAGCTCCCAGCAGGATTCTTCCTCTTTCGTTTCATTTAATTCAATAACTACCCGCCCGCAAACGAAAGGATATGTTTTTACTAACTGATTCATGAAAAAAGGAAAATGAGGATGAAGCAATGTCGACGGATAAAGATTGAGAAACAATAGCCCCTCCGCTAATTTATTTAACGGAAACCGGCTGATCGCCTGAGCGAATGATCTTGTGTCCAGCTCGTATAACGTCCCATCTGTTCGTGCCGCAGCGAAGACCTGCTCAATATTGCCATCGCCATATCCGTCCGGAAACCGCAGCAACGCTTCATAGCCAAAAATACTCATCGCATCTACATTCCACATTGGTTGATAAACATGTTCAATATTTTGAATCAGAACATCGCTAATTTGACCCACGCTCCTAACCAATCCGTGATTTCTTTTAGAGGATTTTTTTTGAGTTTGTTGCTGTATTGTTGGATTCGCCGATAAATTTGAAAATTCCCCGATAAAGCGGTGTGATTCGCCGATAAAATCGTAAATTCGCCGATAAACTTGCAAAATCGCCGATATATCAGCTTAACTTGTATCGTGGTGTAATCTTACACATGTAATCGTGACTTTTCTAGCATTTGAACCTGGTTACTTTCAAAACTAGTGGAGATTTTTATTTTTAAAGGATTTATATTAAGTCCTTGAGACGTTTAATTGTGATTCTTGATTCTTTCACCAAAATAATCCCAAAACGATTCAATAGTGACAATAATTCGGTTATGTTCGTCTTTTCCATCTAGCTCAGAATCAGCGGTGTGTTTCGTATTTCCACCAGCGGATACAACCTTTAGTTTACCCTCTGCTGCCGGTTCTAACCCATTTTCTTCGGATGTAACTTTATACTCGGATAGAATGTCAGTTTCGATCTCTTCGACGATTTCAACCGCATCCACCACTTCTTCTTTCAGCCAGGATTCCCCATAGAGAACCATCCATAGAACACCCAAAGATAGCAGGAAAATAACAGCCTTCTGGATCACGATAATCCCCCTCCGTCATAACGAGGGCCATGGCATCCATAAAAATCGTGCTAATCCCTCTAATTGGTGTACAGGGGTACTTAGGAAAAGACTCCCTTAATTCCCTGTACATCCCAAATATAGCCAATCGCCGCTCAAGTGTCTAACCGCGGCGGGGCATAACAGACAGGAAAATAGACTTATTAACTATTAAAACTGACAGAATACGACATAAAATGAGACATTTCGCAACGTGTGAGGAAAATCACTTAGGTACATTGTCACGGATGGGCGGTCTTACCGAAAAATCCAACGAAAATGTATCCAATGAAGCTTATTGGAGTCCGTCCTGCCTAAAAATTCGAGGAATTGGTATCCTATCGAGCTTATTGGAACCCGTCCTGCCTAAAAATTCGAGGAATTGGTATCCTATCGAGCTTATTGGAGACCGTACCGCCCCAAAAATTCGAGGAATTGGTATCCCATCGAGCTTATTGGAGACCGTCCTGCCAAAAAAATCCGAGGAATTGGTATCCTATCGAGCTTATTGGAACCCGTCCTGCCTAAAAATCCGAGGAATTGGTATCCAATAGAGCTTATTGGAGCCCCGTCCCGCCTAAAAATCCGAGGAATTGGTATCCAATAGAGCTTATTGGAGCCCGCCCCGCACCAAAATCCAACAAAAAGGTATCCAAAAGGAGCAAACAAAAAAGCGCCGCCAACAAATTCTGGCGGCGACTGATTATCGTAAATGTTTCGCAACAACGCTCAAAAAGGCAGGAATATCAACCGGCTTACAAATATATTCCGTAAACCCTTTCGCCAGTACCCGATCGATTTCGTCTTGAATGGCGTTGGCGCTTAAGGCAATGATCGGCGTTTGTTCGCAGGCAGGATTTGCTTTGATCCTGTCAAACACTTCACAGCCATTGAGATCAGGAAGGTTGATATCTAATAGGATTAAATCCGGTCGCTGGACGAAGGCCAGCTCGATTCCCTCAGCCCCGGTCGCAGCAGAGAGGAAGCCAATCCCTGGGATCGTGCCGAGGATTTCTTGGATTAATTGCATATTTGATAAATTGTCCTCAATATACAAAATCGTAAATTCGTTGTCTTGGAGCTGGACCGGCGCCTTTTTTTCAAGTAGTCGCAGTCTGCTTGCCCCCGGAGCTTTCACGAGCGGGAGGCTGATGCAAAAGTCACTTCCTACTCCCATCCGGCTCTCAACAGCGACGGTGCCCCCCATTAATTGAATCAATTGCCCGACAAGCGCAAGACCGATGCCTGTTCCTTCAACTTGCTGATGGCCGCTTCGGTAAAACGGTTCAAAGATCTGTCCTTGCTCGGATAAGGGTATTCCTCGACCGCTATCGACAACATGGACAAACAGGAAACCATCCTTTACGTCCCAGTGAATTGCCACCGTTCCCTTTACCCGGTTATATTTAATCGCATTATCCAGCAGGTTTAAGAATACTTGCTGCAACTTAAACCGATCCGCGAATACGTAACAATCATCTGCGGCGGTTTGTTCGATTACGATGCGAATCCCTTTACTATCGGCAAGCGGAGAAATAAAGCGAACACATACATCGATAACGGTATCGATCCGAATCGTCTCCGTTTCCATTTTCATCTTACCCGCCTCGATCGCCTCTAAATCCAAGACGTCATTAATTAACGTCAATAGATGGGTGCCACCTCTTACAATTTGATCGACAAACTGCCGCTGCTTCGCGGTAAGCGTCTTCTCTAGTTCCAGCAATTGCGAAAAGCCAAGGATCGCGTTTAATGGCGTACGCAACTCATGACTCATCCGCGACAAAAACACCGATTTCGCTTGATTGGACTTGACCGCTTCTTCCTTTGTTTCGATGATGCCCCTTTCCATCGCCCGGCGTTCGCTAATGTCCTCAAGTGCCCATATATGCCCCTTAAGTTCATCATCAATATAAAAGGGAAAATAGCTCCTTTTAAAAACTTGCTCTCCAAACCGGTCCATCTCATTTACGACCGGCTGTCTGTTTGCTATGATCTTGTTAACCTCCTGCTGGTCCTCCACATGTTCTTGAAAATAGAAATGAAGCAGTTCAAAAAGATCTTTGCCAACAATCTCTGCAATCGGCATATTTATTCGAAACAATTGGCAGCACCTGTGATTGATCGAGATGATTTTCATGTCACAATCCGTCACAACCATGCCAATCTCCAAACTATTAATCAGCGCCCTTTTTAACGCCAGCGACTCCTCGTGGATTTGCTCCGTTCGTTTGCGTGCGGTAATGTCGACACCAGAACCGATGACCTCGACGACTTTCCCCTTTTTCTTCACTGGACTTAACATCACATAATAATCCACCCCGTTTAGCTGGGCTTCGTAATCGCTGATTTCGCCATTCCAGGCCCTTGAATAGGCCTGCTCTATCCGATTCGCATCCTCTTTCGAATAAAACTGATGGAGATTTTTCCCCGTTACCATCGCCGGGGTAAGACCCATTTTTTCAAGTAATTGACCTTCCATTAACGTATGTATGTAATGGTCGCCCTGCTTGATATACTTTAACGTCATCCCTTGCTGACGGCGGATCGTGTCGACTAAATCGAACTCTGCCTTTTTTACATATTGTCTGTATTTGATGAGCATCAACAGCGTGGCAAACGAAGCCATCATCGCAATCAGGATCGATGCGGCCGCAAGCACATTTGTATACGGACTGGAATCAAACATCTAACTCTCTCCTTTTTCTAACAGGCAGGGATTGTCCAAGCCACCTTCTCCCCCTTTCAACCATGATTTCCCGCATCTGAGAACTTTTGCTATAAAAACCATTTCATAAATGGTATTATATACCTATCTATTAAAAGGAGCGACTCCAAATGACCTATTTATTAATGATGATTGAAAACTATCGAAATGAACTGTTTGAATTGGCAGATAAATATGGTCCCACTTCCTCGCAAGCGATTGAGTGCTGTCAACAGTTAGACGAATTATTAAACTTATTAATGGCCCTTGAGCAAAAAGAACAACTACCTCATGATGACAGCGTGTTAAGGGGCGGAGCGCCGCAAATTACTATAGACAATTTTAACTTGTAATATACATTCTTAGGCAATGAACGAAGTGAACCCTTACACTAATCACACCGCCTTTATTGGCAGGGATGGTTCTTTGAATATATTTCGATGGGAGATGGTGGCGGTAAACGCTAGATAAGTTTTCTGATTTCGTTAATTTTCAATTTCGAGATTTTTGCCAATTGGTCATAGTCCTTAAAATGAACGATAAAGCTTTCCTTTTGCGGGGTGATTTGCGAAATCTTTTCTAAATTAATGATATAGGACCGGTGCGCATGGAAAAAGGTGTCATCGAGACGAGTGAGGATTCGCGCCATCGTTTCGGACGTATCATAGATCTCCTTTTCGGTATACACAAGACACTTCTTCCCTACCTTTTCGATAAAGAGGATCTCATCGAGCGGAATAAACAGGGTCGCCGTTTGGTCCCTCAGCTGCAGAATTTTTTGCTGCTGCTTAAGGCTATTCCCCATTTTCTCCCGTTCAAACTCGATGATGTTTTTCGCTTTCTCCAACGCTTGCGCTAACCTCTCCTCCTCCACCGGCTTGACGAGGTAATCAACGGCAGCCATTTCAAATGCATCAATTGCATATTCATCAAAGCCGGTAATAAAGATCACTTTAATCATAGGCAAAAAAGAAAGACACTCCTTCATCGCCTCTAGCCCATTTTTCTTTGCTATTTTAATCGCGGTCAGCACAAGGTCAGGCTTCTTGACAATGACCTCCTCAACGAGCTGCTCCCCATTCGCACATTGTCCGATTAATTGAAACTCAGGTAAACTTGTAAGTAAATGTTTCATGATGTCTATGGATTCTTGATGATCATCGGCTACTATCACCTTTATTGAAGTCATATGTGCATTTCCTTCCTTTAGGCAAGTATAGGTTCATGTCTATATTTTAAATGATTCTGTAATAAAATGTATTTGTTTTTTGAGATTACTACTATGAAAGAGTTGGAAATTAAATGTAGATGAACATAAGACCTAGCTTTTCATCCTGTTCAACCTCGATTATCGCCTTTTCGCGGCCATCATCTTGCAGAATTGTAAAATGATGCCTACAATAGATGCTAATACCTGACGATACACAGGAGGAACTCTGCAAATCATGTATGTATTCCATTATTATTATCTGGTTATCATCTTTATCCTTCTGGTTGTTACCTTTTTGCTAGGACGATTTTTTCAAAAGAAAACGGACAGGCTGCAATCTTCACTGGATGCAACTAATCAGCAGCTGTCATCCATCTTTACCCATACATCTGATGCGATTAATATTACAACAGTGGACGGAGTGCTTACCTACATCAATCCGGCCTTTGAACAAATGTACGGCTGGAAGAAAGCGGAGCTAATCGGAAAGCCGCTGCCAATTATCCCCGCTGAACTGCACGATATGGAACTGCGGTTGAGGGATACCTTGCTTGCCGGCAACTCGATTAACCACTGGGAAGGTTCCTTTTTACGAAAAGACGGCTCTTTCCTTGATGTCGAGGTCTCGGTTTCGCCATTAAGAGATGCGGACGGTACGGTTAACGGTTTCGCGGCGATTACCCGCGACATCTCTGAAAAAAAGCAATATGAGCAAAAGCTCATTGAACTCGCCTTCTATGATCCGTTAACAGGTGCTGACAATCGCCGCTCTTTCTATTTGCGCTTAGCGGCAGCAATGGAGACGGCAAAGGAAGAAAACCTGCGCTTCGCCTTGCTCTATCTCGACTGCGACCGCTTTAAATGCGTCAACGATTCGATGGGCCACGATGTCGGCGATGAATTGCTCAAGCAATTTGTCGGCCGGATTCAAGCCATGCTGCCAGCATCCGCTACCTTGTTTCGCCTCGGCGGCGATGAATTCGCGATTATCGTCACGGAGCTGTCTTCCAATGAGGAAATTATTCGTTTAGCCGATCGGCTATTGGCTGCGCTGCAGACACCGTGGACAATACAAGACCATTCGTTTGAAACCACCTGCTCAATCGGAATCAGCCTCTATCCCCAGGACGGCGCCTCGCAAACAGCGTTAATTTCGGCCGCAGACCACGCCCTGTACGAGGCGAAGGATGGCGGACGGAATCTTTATCGGTTCTATGCTGGGGAACAGCGAAGAGCCGTGGCGGTTGCGGGTGCGGCGGTGGACGAGATTGGGGATGGGAGCGGTACCGGCGATTCGTCTCGTTAGGATTATTATTTTAACCATGCAACTGCTGGGGAGCAGTTGTATTTTTTTGTTTTTGGGACGTTCCCGGTGTTTTGTAGAAAGGGGTCGGGATTTTGTAGAAAGGGACCCGTATTTTGGTAATAGGGACCGGTAAATTCAAAAAGGCGGTCGATATTCCCGAAAAGTGGTAGATTCTCCTCGCTATGAGCAAAACATCAATAGGTATATACCCACTCTCTAGGTTTTATTAGCGGATTTTTCGAGTTTATTAGCGAATATGCAGTTTTATTAGCGAATTCCAATCGTTTATTAGCGAATTTCAAGTTTTATTAGCGAATCGAACTGGAAGACCCAAAATCTTCATTTAGTAGTAAGATACTGCTGTTTTTGCTGCAAACTCGGTCACAATTAACCACTTATTGTGACCGTCCTCTCTATTTTCCCACTCTCTCGGGAACAATTAACCACTTATTGTGACCATGCTCCCTCGGTCACCATTATTTAAGTTGCTAACGGAAACTCCTTCTAAAATAGTTTTCACCTGCTAGAGGGTCATGTTAACTCCTTCCATTTTTGCAGTGTAATGAATATTCATTTGGAATATTCTGGTGTAAAGTGCATAACTCTTAGTATATGGCTGTTTTCCGCAATGTTGCTGATATTTATGAAATATCATATTGATGTTTCGTCAGTTTAGGAGGAAATCATATGGAATGGTATATATGGTTCGCAGTAATTATTGGTACTATTATTAGCATTGGGTATTTTAAATCTAAAAAGAAATAATCCTGGTTGAACTACCTGGGATTTAGTTAAACAACCTACACTTCAATGTTAAAACCACTTGGAATTATCGAAGTGGTTTTTATTTACTAATTGTATAGTTGTTTAACCTGTTAATTTTATCGATAAAACATATGCCATTAAGCTGTTATTTGGCTTTTTCTCCACGACTTAGTGTCATCAGCTGTTGTTTTTTTAATGAGTAATTTCAGCATAGTAATCACTCACTAAACAAAAAAATATCCGGCACAATGGCCGGATGCACAATAAAAATATTTTTTAAAGGGGTTATGAGAAGAAGAAAGAGCGACTTCTTTCCACGCTTTTATTTTAACTGGAAAAGATGAAGAAACTATGAACAAACCATGAAAAGTTTCTTATTTTTCGATCGCAGCTACTTCCGCTCCAAAGGACTCGGCATGGCTTATTCCCCCGATTTCTCCTGCATCACTTTAATCAACGCATCCAGCTTCTCATTTCTTGCTTTATCTAACATCGTCTTTTCATTCATGAACCTGATAGTGCGGACGATAAACCAAATACTAAATCCGAGAATTAACAAATACAGCAAGATTGGAACAAGTGCAAACAACCCAAATAAACTGCCCAACTCATTTGACATGTAAATCCCTCCCTGAATGTAAACTTATACCAGTAGTATACAAGAGTGACTGATTGTTATCCATGCTTTTTTGTGGAGTGGGGCGGAAGATGCCTGGTTAAAGGACCGATATGATTTTGAAAACTGGAGAACGGGCTCCAATAAAGGCTAACGGCAACCGCAACTAACGCCAAAAAAGGCCACCGGGATCTCCTCCGGCAGCCTTATGTATTGTATATAAAATTAGCCTATTACTAGACTCTTCAAATCCTCTTTTAAATCTTCCATTAATTTTTCTAACGTTAGTTCTTGCTCATTTAAGCCCTTGTCATATGCCTTTTTTACGATTTCTGAGAATTCTATGACATTCGAGCTGCTTTCCTTTTCAGATTTCCGTTCCAATTCCCAAAATCCTCCTTCCTGTTATATTAGTTTCATATTCTACTAGATTCGGTGTCGATTGTAAATACACTTCCATTTGAATGTTGTGGAAATTTTGTGAATTTTGTCGAATGGCTTCTATTCGCTTTGGTGTCAGGCACCACAAATAACAATTACCTTAGCCAGTCCCCAAAGTGCGGGGACTGGCTTTTTTGGATGATTGGGCTGGTGGATGCGGGTGAATTGTGTGAACTGGTGAGAAAATCGGTTATTTGGGCGGGTAAACTGTGAAAAGTCGCGGGTAAATCCAAAAGTCGAGAGTAAAATCCAAAAAGCTGAGAGTAAATCTAAAAAAGCCGAGGGTAAATTCCCACCTTCCTACCTCTTCTCTCCTATTCTTTTAAGCTACGCTTTGCACTAATCGTCAGCATTCGACGGCACTGCGGAAAAATTCCACAATTTTTTTCTATCAATTTACCAGTTTTTTTGTTAATCTATATCATGAGTGCGAAAAAAATGTAAAATTCTTGGAGGTTTAATCATATGAGATCTCAACATAAGAAAAAGAGAAAATGGTTAAAGGTTACTAGTATTATTCTTCTTGTCCTGCTCATTGGGGCGGGGGCATATGCCTATACAGTATATAAATCGTTTAAAAATGCAGCGAATACGATGCATGAGCAGATTGACCGGAAGTCTGACAAGCGGGCTACTGAGGTTTCTTTTAAGAATAAAGATCCATTTACCGTATTAATGCTTGGTGTCGATGAACGACAAGGCGATAAGGGCCGTTCAGATACGATGATTGTCTTGGCCGTTAATCCTAACAATAAATCAGTGAAGATGCTAAGCATTCCGCGTGACACACGCACCGGAATCGTTGGAAAAGGCACAGAGGATAAAATTAACCATGCCTATGCTTTTGGCGGTGTGCCAATGGCGATGGATACGGTTGAAAACTTCCTTGATATTCCGATCGACTATTATATGAAGGTAAATATGGAAGGCTTTAAGGATATTGTTGATGCTGTTGGCGGAATCAAGGTTCAAAATACTTTAGAATTTACGCAAGATAAAATCCATTTTGCCAAGGGTGAATTAAAACTAGACGGTACAGAGGCGTTAGCCTATACGAGAATGAGAAAACAAGACCCTAATGGTGACTTCGGCCGCCAAGGCAGACAGCGTCAAATCATTCAAGGTGTTATTAAAGAGGGCGCAAGCGTATCAAGCCTTAAGAACTACTCAGGCATTTTCGCTGCTCTTGGAAAAAATGTAAAAACAAACATTGCTTTCGATGATTTAATGGACCTTCAAAAGAATTACAAAGAAGCAGGTTCTAACATCCAACAGATGGAAATCAAAGAAACAGGGAAAAAGATTAACAAAATCTATTACGGATTAGTATCTGACGAAGAAAAGCAAAGAGTTCAAAGCGAATTGAAAGCTCAACTGGAACTAAAATAGTACAAAAAATGACCCCGGCTTTCCCAGCTGGGGTCATTTTTTGTAAATTATCCGGCCCCGACTAACGATTAAAAATCCCCAATCGCTTCCCCTTAGGCTTACCGCTAGTTTCGGCCGTCCTCAGTTTGCCGCTTCTTTTTTCCATTACTTTCTGATGGAATTGTTTCTTTTCTTCCTTTGACAGCTTCCGGAATTCTCGAATAAATTGTTTGTACATGGGGATGACTTCTTCAACCGGGCCGTACGCCTTGACCTCCCCTGCCTCGAGCCAAAGCGCTTTTTGGCAGAATTCTTTCACCTGGCCAATCGAGTGGCTGATAAAGAAAATCGTCTTGCCTTTTTCTTTAAAGCTGTTCATCTTGTCCAAACATTTTTCGGCGAAAATCTTATCGCCGACGGAAAGGGCCTCGTCAATAATTAAAATATCGGGATCGATATTAACGGAAATGGCGAAGCCAAGTCGAGATTTCATCCCGCTGGAGTATTTTTTCACAGGCTGGTCAATAAAATCGCCAATTTCGGCAAAATCAATGATTTCCGGGATTAACGCTTGAATTTCTTGCTTTTTAAAGCCAAGCATCAAGCACTTCAGCTCGATATTCTCACGGCCTGTCAGCTGATTATTAAGCCCCGCTCCGATTGAAATCAGCGCGGCTTCTCCCTGAATCTCAATTGAACCTGAAGTTGGGGGGATAACCCCGGAGATTAAATTGGACATCGTTGATTTCCCGGCACCATTAACACCGATAATTCCGATACTATCGCCATGCTCCGCTTCAAAACTAATATTTTGCAACGCATAAAAATCCTTCCCGTAGCCACCCGGCAACGCCAAATCCAGTAGTTTATCGGAAGTTTTTTTATACATTTTATATTTTTTTGTGACATTTTTAAACGAAACCGAACTGCTCATATTAACTCCTTATTGTAGATATGAATGTACTTCTATTATCTTATTATAAATAGCTTTTCATCCCATATTAACATAAAAATTGCCTAAATATGACTATGTTTGAATTTTGCCACCGTTAGCCATTTTAATCATTAATTTACTATTAAATATATTCCCCTTGTCCGCTTCCCTCTGTATAATTGCCGTATGTACGTTTTTCTTCCGAACACCATCATGAAAGAGGGGATTAGGATGACATCATTAAATCGGCGTGACAGGTTCAAAGCCAAGAAAACCCAGAAGCGAATTTGGAACTTCGTCATTACGGCGATCGCCGCTGCCGCCTTCTTTTTCTTCCTTAAAGATTTCGCTGTAAAAAGCGAGACGACAAAAATCAACCCGTCAGATACCCATTATCGCGAAAACAATCCAACAAATGACCATACACCAGATAACAGCACAACCGATACTCCTCCTCCTGAGCAGCATCCCGAGGAGCGTCTATTGTTAAAAAATAAAGCGGACCACACGATCACTCTTCAGCTGGCTGATAAAACGGTGATGCAGTCGTTCGCGGTTGATGACGTCCATCAGCAAATTTATGTCTCGCAAGTGGAAAGCGGACGTGCCCCCGAGGAGGCAGAGTCGTTTGTGATTACGCGCTGTACGATGGACGGAAAGATGCTTGACAGTATGACGTTAAAGTATGGCGGCCATGGAACCAATATCGGTGTCGAGGTTGACGGCGACTCTGTCTACGTATGGAGTTCTTATAACAAAATAGCTGAGGACGGGACGGTCACAGGGCATGATCTTGTGCGCTTCAAATATAAGGCGGGGGCGGTCTACAATCCGTCGTCACATGCTCTTAAAAATTTTTCGAAGCTGATTGACCCTTCCGCTTCGATTCAAATTGCCGCTGCAGTTGATCCGATTAACAAAACACTTGCTGTCAGGCAAAGATCTGGAACGAAGACGAGTGTGGATGTTTACAGCTTGACCGATGTACTAAGCGGCGGCGATACAAAGCTGTCCACCACTATCGTCCCAAAGAATTTATATTATTTACAAGGCTTTTCACTTGATGGCGATTATTTATACTGGCGGACAGGAGATACGGATGAAACAAGGTTTAAAGATTTTGTCACCGTATTTAATACGATTACAGGAGGAGTCGTTTATCAAAAACATATGACTGCTGGAATCGACGGGTTGGTGAACGAGTCCAATTTTCGTGAACCGGAAGGGATTTTCCTCTACACGAAGCCGGATACAGGAGAAAAATCATTGTTTGTCGGTGTCGTAACGGGGGGGAATGGCGAGCGGTTTAATCGGATTCATGCCTTCTCTATTGGAGAATAAAAGACGCCTTTCACACTCGGATAAAGGGTTCCGTTTTCGGGTGCTTTCTTAATAAATGACACAAGAAATGACGTATGAATTGGCATACGTCATTTCTTTATTTATCAAGGTTTCTGTGAAATTCCATTAACTTTGACATAGTAATTGACATCATTATTATGATGGACAATAAGTATTGTACAATTAAAAAAGAGGGTCAAAACTTCTGTCATTTGCAATGCCGTTTTGAGTACCAATTTTATTGATCTTTAAAAGCTGCTGATTCCTGCATCTAGGATCAAGAGGGGCCGCACTTATCGGTTGGGGGATCAGGTTAAGCACCCGAGCTGATAAATAGACGGAAAAATTTCGCTTAATGAGTAATTTTTATTAAAAAAGGCTTAAATAGACGGAGAGATTCCGCCTACTGCCTCGAAAAATTCAAAAATGGGAGATTTAGCTTTGCTTAATCGGAAAACCTCCTCTTATTTACCCCGAAACGAGCTCCATTCTGCATCTAACCGGAAAATCTCCGCTTATTTTACTTTTGCTGGTTACTCGATTAAGGACAAGACATCTTATTTAAAAGGGAGTGAGTTTTAGCTCAAAAATGCAAATTGTGTTACGGTGAACCGTATCATAAGTAAATGAGGTTTTTTCAAAAAATTGGTTTGCCTTTTTGATAAATCACAAGTGAGGTTACTAAAGTAAAAAATGTGGTAAACTAAAATATCTTTAAAAAAGTATATAAGGTGTTTGATAGGATTGGAAATTAAACATTTGGAGTGTTTTATTGAAGTTACACGTACTGGCAATTTCACCAATGCAGCTGAAAATCTGTTTATTACGCAGCCTGCCCTCAGTAGAATTATCAAAACCTTGGAGGATGAACTTGGTACACAGCTATTTATTCGCACAAGAAAAGGGCTGATATTAACAGATTCAGGACGTATTTTAAAAAAGCATACATTAATAATTGAAAAACAGTTGCAGCTATTGGATGCGGAACTTGGTCAGATGTTCATGCTAAAAAAAAGCCATGTCCGTATTGGACTCCCTGCGATTACTAATTCTATTTTCTTCTCACAACTGATTGCATCGTTTCATGAAAAATATCCAGAGGTGACATTCCAATTGGAAGAGGATGGATCTAAGCCGATTGAGGAGAAGATTGTCAATGGTTTGTTAGATTTTGGGGTTCTCGTTCTTCCGGAGAAAAATGATAATCTCGACTATTATAGGTTTGTTAATGAGAAATTAAAACTAGTGGTACCCTCGTTTCATCGTCTTGCTGGGAGACAGGAAGTGTCATTGAAAGAACTTAAAGAAGAGAGCTTTATTATGTTCAATCGAGATTTTGAGTTAAGGAACCTAGTCATGACTGCTTGCAGAGAAGCTGGTTTTCAACCGAAAATTATTTCGGAAACATCACAATTAGATTTTATTCAAGAATTGGTGGCTTACAATATAGGTATTACTTTGCTGCCTGAGAATACATGTTTGGAACTAGCAAATGATTTTCGAACTATAACCGTAATCAATCCGACAATCGAATGGAATCTAGCGATGGTCTGGAAAAAAGATGCATACTTATCACAGGTTGCGAAAGAATTTATCCGATTTGCTAAAGTAAAGCTGTCGACATCTAATCATAACCATGATTCATAATCTAAATTGAGTCAAATAGTAGAAGGCTTCCTCTTGTTAAGGGGAGGCTTTTTTTATTGTTTAGGCTAAAGAGCGCTTACATACTATTTTGTTATGAATTGCATATGGGATTGGCATTGTATCTTTCCACTATAGTCATATTATAATTGTCATTGTAAAAACTTCAATGCATTTGAGGCGAACGCTTCAAATGTATTTTTATATAAGGTGGTATTTTATGCAAGCGAAAAGGGTTATAGAAACGCGTGTTGTTCAAACCGATCAAGTGCTCATTAATGATTTGAACAATTATCATACATTATTTGGTGGAGTTCTAATGAAGAAGATGGATGCTTGTGCGACGCTTTCCGCTCGCAGGCACTCAAGGGTAAAGGAATGTGTTACGGCATCTACTGACTCGGTTAACTTCATTGAACCAATCAGAGTAAGTGATTCGGTTTGTATCGAATCATTTGTCAGCTATACAGGTAAAAGGTCAATGGAGATTTTCTGTAAAGTGGTGGCCGAAGATCTTGAAACTGGAAAACGTAGACTTGCAGCTACAGCATTCTTAACTTTTGTTCCTCTAGATGAAAATAAAAGGCCGATAGAAGTTCCAGGTGTTATTCCAGAAACAGAAGAAGAAAAATTTCTCTATGAAACGGGAAAAGAACGTGAAAAAATTCGCAAGCTAAAAAGACAACAAAATAACGAACTCGTGTCCAAACTTTCAGTGGATAAACCATGGGACTAATACCAAGCAAAAAGGGAGAGAGATTATGCTAACAACATCAAGTTACAACCAATTGAAAAGTGCGCAAATTGCTATCGGAAAATTGAATTCCACAAAACCATCTATTTACAGAAAATTTATCAATATCATTAAGCTGACTCGTCAATTGCAGTTTGGATATCAATATATGGGCTCATTAATTATGGATGAAGACCCAGGTAAATTCAATCCGAGGTCTCAAGATGATTATGTGTTGTCTGTCTATTATCGGGAAATCGAAAATTTAAAAACAGACATAAAGTTCCTTGAGTTAAAGCAATTACTAAAAACGTATAAACAAATCAGCTATGCTAATATTAGCAAGTTAGCATTGGGGGAAAACCCAGAAGCATTAGTTGGTCCAACTTTAGTCCGTTAATAGCCGAACGGAACCTTTCCAACCTCACTTAGAACTTTCACGGTGAACCGTATCACAAGTAAGTGAGGTTTTATATAAATAAGGTTATTGTATTCCTAATAAAGAAGCTCGTCGATTACTATGGCGAGTTTTACTCTTTTATATACCAATAACGATGCCAATACTACTGTCATTTCGGCACGTATTTTAAGAAAAGCACCTCAAAACAGAACCCTTTATCACTCGGATTGATGCGTTTTCCATTGGAGAATAAAAGACGCCTTCACACTCGGAAGGCGTCTTTTATATTAGATGTGTGCAGCCCATACTTTTGAGCTCTTGTTCAAACTTGTCTTTCGCTGTCGTTCGTAAGTAGTGGCCGAGAATTTTTGCTAATTGAGCGCTTAATTCCACGATTTCCAATTCTTCATAATGGACAAATGCGTCCATCTTCCCCTCTTTGACCCATACTCCTCTTCCATTCTCTTTGATGACGTCATATTCCTTCCCAATCATCTCGGGAGGCAATTGATCTCCGTTTATATCAGTAATTGATTGAACAATCTTTATTCTCATATGACTCCTCCCTTATAAGTGGTGACATGAAAATCTGATATAAATGCAATAAAAGTTCGGGCAAATGGAGGTATTCAACTAAATTTTAACACGGAATACCGCCGGTTTCAAAAAAAGAACAACGCTAAATGCCGACAAAAATTGGCTTCCGCCAAGACGGCTTTGTCGGATAAGGACACATATTATCTACTATACCCGCTTTTCGACCTTCCTAAAAAAAGAAAAAAGCGCAGGAATGCCCCTGCCGAGTTTTACTGTAGAGGTACAAACAATAAAAATGCTTTATTTATCCGGTTTCGGTCGCTTATACCCCTCATTGGCTACCGAACTTCGTTGAACTTCCCGGGTTCGGTCGCTTATACCCCTTATTGGCTACCGAAACTCGTTGAACTTTTCAGGTTCGGTCGCTTATACCCCTTATAAGCTACCGAAACTCGATAAACTTTTCTGGTTCGGTCGTTTATACCCCTTATAAGCTACCGAAACTCGTTGAACTTTTCTGGTTCGGTCGCTTATACCCCTTATAAGCTACCGAAACTCGGTGAACTTCTCAGGTTCGGTAGCTTATACCCCTTATAAGCTACCGAAACTCGGTGAACTTCTCAGGTTCGGTCGCTTATACCCCTTATCCAATCTAGTTTTCCTGTATAGGTACCAATAGAAGATGTCATGAAAGGATCGATATAAAAAGAGAAATTTTCTGTCATTTATTTGTTTTAAATACTAGTTTTAGGGTACATAAATGATAGTTAACGAATGCCTTTATTCAAGGAAAGTTAATATAAAAAGGAGGAGTTACGTTGGATATTCTAGAGTTCGGTGCTTGGTTCCAATATTTCTTGTTGATTATTAGCGGCTTTTTAGTTCTATTTCTTGTGTTGCTGTTATATACCAATAAATTTACAAATCAAAAAATCAATGAAATCGAACAACAGAATGAAGGCGTTGGATCTTACACGGAATTTGATTAACGATTGCAAGCGTTGAGGATCTGAGCTGTCAACGCGGGTGCCATTTCCATTAAATATCAATAAAAGCGCATGGATGGCCCATGCGCCTTTTCACTTAATGCCTAATTTCAACAATATAGCCTATTTACGAGCAAACATATCCGCTGTTTTCAAAGCCAACCGGACGGCTTTGCGATTTAATGTCCCTTTGTACTTTTTAATCGCTTTATCTTTTTCAGCGACCTTTTTTTGCAGCTGCTTGATTGTTTTATCTTTTCCTGCTAATTTCGCTATTTGTTTTCCCTCGACGAGCGAGAAGTATTTCTCCATGCGGTCGGCGATTTCGACTGGACTGCAGGCGCTGATTGGCGCGATTGGCGGCAGGAGCTCCGCTGATGCTGACGCCATTTTCTCGTCTAGAGGCACGACCGCAGGCTTCACGCCGTCTTTATAAATGTGATCGATGTTGTTTTTATTCAAGAAGTCGATGTAGTGGTCAAAGTTCTGGCCTTGGCGTTTCGTTGGCTGCTGGAAATCAGCCTTTTCCACTAACTCGCTAAGCTTTGTGTCAGCGGTAATTTGATTCGCCATCACATGTGTTAATTGATGATACTCTGTCAATTCTCTCATACGCGCATCTTTCGGAATCAGGATGCTTGGTGTTCCGGCGATGGTCGCTGTGATGTTCCCGTGCAGTCTGGCCCCGAAGCTCAAGTCTGCCTGTCTGATGAAGTCTAACCATGTCGGTACATTTAAGAAATAACGGATGCGGTCATTCATATAGGCCGGGTCTGACATGCTAACCGGATAGTTCGTGCGTGGCTCTTTTGTTAACGCAGGCGCCCCTGCATAGGCAAGCTTCAGTTCTTTCATCCATTGCGGAAGGAAATAATGGTTCGGATACTCTTCCATCCCTCTTGTAATGAAATCTAATACATTTTTCGGTGCAAGCATTGAAGAGTTCACAGCAACGACTGAGTCCTTTGTGATCTTCGTTTCACGGATGTTTAATTCGCGGCCAAAGGAATACATCGATGGGCAGCCGATAACAGTATGGTCAATTCCCTCACGGAAGCCTAAGCGCGTCAGGTATTCGGAGGTAATTTCACCTCGCAGCCCAATCATGCTCGACTTCTCTAAGACTGCGCTGACAAACTCCTTCACGTCTTTATCAAACGGGAAGCCTTCGTTTAACTTTGGTTCAAACGGTGCACGCAAACCGACACCAATCACATACACAGGAATTTTCAGTTTTTTAATTAGCTTCGTATACTTCCGTAATGATGGGACAAATTCTTCCCGGAACGCATCTGCGAGCGGGATGACGTATGCATCATATTTTTCATTAATTTCATCGGCACGGCTTGGATCATAGTCATAGTAGTCGGGCGTAATCGTCGTATCTTCGGTCATTAACGTCCGGAATACACTGTATTGATAGACCAAGTTCCCGACGTTGCCGCCAATTGAATTGTTCGCCATGATATGTGCTGCATCAAAAATATCGAACGGCGACATCCCAGTCCTGATAATAATATTTTTCATTTCAAAAATAACCCCCTGATTTCTTTCTAATACCAATCTTCATCTGTCTTTAATAAAATCTGCTCGACGACTCGTTCGCTTGATTTGCCATCAAGATCATCGAAGAAGTACTTCACAAACGGTTCAATCTTCTGCATTTCAAAGTTTTCTTGTTGGATCGTCTCAATTATCTCTTCTGTCGTTCTGACAAGCGGTCCTGGAATAAACGATTGATAATCATAATAAAAGTCCCTTTTTTGAACGTATTCTTCGACATCGTAAGAGAAGAATAACATTGGTTTGTTCAGTAACGCATACTCAAAGCAAACAGACGAGTAATCAGTAATTAAGATATCGGTAATAAAGAGTAGGTCGTTCACTTCGCGATAGGATGAAAAGTCGTAAAAGAAATCACTGTATTGGTACGGAATACTGAAATCATTTTTCACAAACGGATGGACTTTGAACAGGAATACATATTCATCCTTTAACGAATGATACAGCTTGTCAAAATGTAAGCGATCGATTGGATAATGCGCCGATTGCTGTCCATTGCCGCGGAAGGTTGGCGCGAATGTGATTACCTTCTTATTCCTTAGAAACGGGTATTCCTCATATAGCGAATCGCGAACCTTGTCCTGATAGGCTTGATCGAAAAAGATATCCGTTCTTGGAATTCCAGTTGCGATTACTTTCTCTTGATCAATGCCAAAGCCCTCTGCATAGTGCTTGGCAATATTTTTTGAGCTTACGATTGCCTTTGTATAGTTGCGGTGATTTCTCGACTTTGGCGATGGACCGCCAGGCCGTCCAAGGCGGCTGAAGCCAAATGTTTTAAAGGCGCCGACCGCATGCCAAAGCTGAACTAGTTCTGCTTTTTTGCGAATTTTCAACGGATAGACCATCGGATAAAAATCATCGAGCAGAATAAATTTCGCCGTGGCCAGCTGATAAGCCAATTCCATGATCTCTTTGTAGGACTTGCGATCCTCAATCCCTTTTTTCAGGATAAAGTGATAGTCGACATCGAGCTTCTGCTTCTGCATCTCGTCATAGACAAATTGGAAGTTGCCGCTCATATCTGACCGGCTGTCGGATGCGAATAACACTTTCTCTTCTTGTAATGGAAGCAGCTTACAGAGATTGTAGACGAGTTTAAAGCCGTATGTGCGCATAAAGCGATAGAGTAAGCTATCATTTTTCGCGAGCATTAAATTATATTTAGAAGGGTCGATATCCTTCAGCTTAGTCGACTCGATTTTTAATGTTTTTTCGCGTTGGTCATAGGTTGCCATTAAATTATATTTCAGCTCTTGTTTAGCAGAGAAGTATTCCATCTTTGTGGTATAGAACTGCTGCGGCAAGAAATTAAGCACATTGCCAAGCGGATAGATTTTTCGATAGTTCTTAAACTCTGATACTTGCACTTCCACTTCGAGATAGGTCCGATAGGTGGAAGGAGTCAGCGGCTTATTATTCTCCGTCATTGTCGAAAAATCAATTTTCCCTTTGAAGCCAGCCCATTTGTAGCGGCTTTCAATCTTGCCCTCTAAGGCAAGCTCATCAATCGAAATATCGGTTAACGGAACGGTTATTTCTTGGTCGTTATCATTTTTCAGGACCAATTGCTTTTTCACTAAGTCCTCATCACGCATCGAGATATCTTCAAGGTAGAAATAGCCTTCGATTTCCATGATCGGTCCGTTCCACATCAGCTTCGTAATTTGTCTTCGCGGAATCAGTTCCTTCCGATCCGTTCCGGATTTTGCTAAACCCGGTAATGCTTCTTCAAGCTGTTTGCCTTTGATGACAATATAATCTTCTTCCACAGCGGAGAATGGGGCTTCGGGCTTTGCTTGTTGTGGCGTCTGTGTAGTACTGCGCCTTCTCAGTAATCTCTTAAAAATCAACTTCTGTGACACCCCTTACACTTCTTTTGAAATAATGGTTTCGATGGTCTTTCGGCTTACCTGGCCATCATACACATCGAAAAATCGCTTTCGAAACTTATTGACTTGCGGAAGATTAAATTCTTCCTTTTTAATCCAAAAAGCCAGATCCTTCGTTTTCGTGAAAATTGGACCTGGGACAAACGATTTATATGGATAATAAAAATCTCTTTCCGATATATAGGCCTCCAAATCATTGGCATAAAAAACAATCGGGCGGCCCAGTAAACAATAATCAAAAATAATCGCTGAATAATCGGTAATCAAGACATCAGCAAGTGTTAAGATTTCTTCGGTATTAAACACATCATCTATTTGGTAAACAAAGTCCAATAGTCCTTTGTCAAAGTTCAGCTCTGATTTGATATAGGGATGAAGCTTCACCACTAGGGCATAGCCGTCACCAAGCCCGTTTTTCAGCGCAGCAAAATCTAAATAAGTTTGCGAGACTGATTGCTGATGGCTTTTTCCTCTGAAGGTTGGCGCATAAAGTATCAGCTTCTTGCCGTTAAGTTCCGGATATAACTGTACTAATCGCTTTCTTACCTCGATATGATGTTCTTCCTGAAAGAAATAATCGGATCGCGGTAATCCTAATGGCAGTATTTGTTCTGCCGGCATATTAAATGCTTCGGCATAGAATGGGATGACTTCCGCTGCACTAACAATCACGTTTGAATAATTCGAATGAACTTTGACATGTTTTAAATAGTCGCTGCTTGGACCAAAGCTTTTGCCAACCGTGCTATAACCAAATTTCTTAAACGCACCGGCAGCATGCCACACTTGGATGATGCTCGTCTGTTTCCGCGGCTTAATGAAATAAACGGGAAAATAGTAGTCATCAATAAAGAAATAGCGCGATGTTGCCAAGTGATAGGTTGAGATGAACATGTGCAGGAGATAGGAAAGTTTCCCCCGCCTGCTCGAATCAAATTTCTTAAATAAGTCGACTACTAGAAACTCTGGGTATTGCTGGTTTACTTCATTTTGCAAATGGAGCAAATTCCCCTGAATCGCATCCGAACGATAGGAAGTAAAGGTTACCTTTTGCTGCTTCACAGGGAAAATCAAACAATATAATTGGTAGATGATGCTTATTATCGCTTTGGTAAGTATGGTCGGCAGTAACTTTATTTGCTTCATCAACTAAACAGGCCCTTCCTAAAGGGGGTTAGATATTCCATTCCATGACTGTTTTACCCCATGATGTCGTTAAGTCTTTTTCAAAGGCATCGATAATGTCTTGAATCGATTTCACTTCATGGACCGAACCAATCAATGTTTCGAGATAATCGACTACCTCCTGGTTGCACGCCAGGAAATCAACGGTGTTTTTAAAATCGTGATAGCCGCTTCGCGAGCTGCCAATCAAGGTAATTCCCTTTTCCAAAATCATTCTTGTGTTGATTTCGACCGGATATTCCGAGACACCTAGAATCGAAATCGTCCCCTCCGGAATGATATGGTCAATAATTTGGTTAATCGCATATTGGCTGCCAATGCTGCCGACACATTCAAAGGCATGATCAAACTTCAGGTCAGCTGGCAGTTGATTAATGTTATAGACTTCATCTGCGAATGAAAAATTGTTTAGTTTAAAAGGAGTTTTTCCCGCGACAACGACCTTACTCTCTTTGTATTTCTTTTTCAATAATAGCGCGGTAATATAGCCTAAGTTCCCGTCTCCCCAAACACCAAAGGTTTGGCGGCGGCTGTGTGCCTTCGCCTCAAATCTCGCGAGGGAATGCATCGCAATTGTGATCAGCTCTGTGAATGCCGCTACGTGAACATTAATATGCTCCGGCAACGCTATCAATCTATCTCTCTCTAAAAAAATATAATCCTGCATAAAGCCATCAAAACCACTGGAGCGAAACTTGCTCGAGCGCAGGTAGTTTTCGGCAATGATTTCATCTTGTTCAACTGGTGTATTCGGGATCATCACGACTCTTGTCCCCGGTTTGTATTCCCCTGCCGGGTCGTAAACAATATCACCGATTCCTTCATGGATTAGCGCCATTGGTAGCTTCGTCGCCATCGCTTCTTCACCGCGCGTCCCGGTATAATAGCGTTGGTCGGCAGCACAAATCGATAGGTGGGTAGGGCGGACCACGATGTAATCTGAATGAATCGAACTATCCTTGTAGGTAATCTCAAACTGACGTGCCGACACTAATCGATACACTTGATTAATCATTTGCAATCTTCTCCGATAAAATCGCATTCGCTACTTTTAAATCATATGGAGTCGTAATCTTTATATTAAAGACCTCACCTTTGACGATCTTGACCGGCTCGCCGTATAGGGAACAAATCTTACAAGCATCGGTGAGAATTTCCTTTTGCTCCGTCGTTAGCTGCTGATAGTAATTCACAAGCGTTTGAATATGGAAGCTTTGCGGCGTTTGCCCTTGATACATCTGGCTGCGCTTCGGGATATTTGAGATCGTATCGCCGTCCTCTGACTCAATGATCGTATCGATCGCTTCGATGACGGTATCAACGGCTTTATATTTCTTGACCTGTTCGATGTTTTCTTTAATGATTCGATGGGTTAGAAACGGGCGAACAGAATCGTGGGTGACAATATAATCATCTTCAAACACGCCAATGGTACTCTCGATGTAACGAATCCCATTCATGATCGACTCGTTTCGATCGCGACCACCCTCGATAACAGCAACTCGATTATTTTTTCCAATAAATTTGCTGATAATATCTTGCGTGTAATTGATCCACTCTCTTGGTGTGACGACCAAGATTTTTTCAAAATCAGGATTTAAAATGAATTTTTCCAGTGTATGAATAATAATTGGTTTATTATTTAAGGTTAGAAACTGTTTCGGCATGTTAACATTGCCCATCCGCGTTCCTTTACCACCGGCAAGTATTTCTGCATAAATCATCTATCCAGCCTCCGTCTAAGTATATATAAAAGAAGAAAATTGTCTTTTTATGTCAAAATTTAGTATATTATGATTTACGGCACAATGACTATTAAACTATATAATGACGCGATTGACTAGTACTTTTTGCACTTGGAATAAATTTGACATACTCTCCCAACCGAATCTATTACAGAAAATGGTGCATATTGCTGGATTGGGGCAAAAGTGCAGCTTCGGGATCTTCTTGGTTTTGGATACGAAATGTCCTTCATCAGCCTTATGAAGGACAAATCTCCTTGGTTTTGGATACGAAATGTCCTTCATCGACCTTATGAAGGACAAATCTCCTTGGTTTTGGATGCGAAATGTCCTTCATCGACCTTATGAAGGACAGATCTCCTTGGTTTTGGATGCGAAATGTCCTTCATCGACCTTATGAAGGACAAATCTCCTTGGTTTTGGATACGAAATGTCCTTCATCGACCTTATGAAGGACAAATCTCCTTGGTTTTGGACACGAAATGTCCTTCATCCACCTTATGAAGGACAAATCTCCTTGGTCTTGGACACGAAATGTCCTTCATCCACCTTATTAAGGACAAAACCAACTCATATTTCGCTCGAAATGTCCTCAAGAGCTTTTATAAATAATCAACAAAGCGATCTTTGAATTTCAAATGGATGCTGGAACCAAGCCATAGCAAGACGAGGACCACTACCCAAAAGTAGAGCGTATATTTCGCATGATCAACGAAATACCATTCGGTACCGAGTAATGCCGCGCGATAGCCTTCAATTATATAATAGAAGGGATTTGCCTTCATCAAGTTCCGAATCTGCTCCGGCAGCCGCTCGACGGTCCAGAGGATTGGCGTTAAATATAACAACACCCGGACGACCGATTGGATGACCATTTGCACATCACGGACAATCGTTGCCAAGGTGGAGGTGATTAAGGAAATCGCCACCAACAACACTAAATTCGCCAGCATGAAGTATGGCAATTGGAAAGAATAAATCGACGGCGTATAGCCATAATAAAGCAGGATGACCGCGATGATGCCGACGAGTGTCACATGATGGTAAAACTTAGAGGTAATCACATAGGTAGGAATTACACTCATTGGGAAATTCATCTTGGAAATGATGTTAATCCTTGTGTAAATCGATTTGGACCCCAGCGGCAGTGAATGGGAAATAAAGAACCAGACACTAATCCCTGACAGCATCCACGGCAGATATTCAATCCCGCCAACAGGCTTCCCGCCGCGAATTCCGAACCCAAATACAAACCAATAAATACTGATTAAGATCATCGGGGTGATAATTTCCCATAACATCCCTAAATAATTATTATTATTATTGCTTTTTAATTCAAACATCGACAACCGGCCGATTAAATGCAGGTTGGTAACGTTTTCCTTTACCACTTGAACTAATGATTTCATACTACTGCCCTTTCCAAAAACACTCTAAAATTTTTTACTAGCGCTCGCGATATAATCGACAAGCTTCTTCGCGGCGTCACCGTTTGAATATTCGTTCCAAATCTGCGAAAACGCTGCAGTTCGCGCTTGTCCATCGTCAGCGTCTATCGTTCTGATTAATTCGATAACCCCTTCAGTATCAAAGGCAATCGGGCCGGGAACAACCGCCTCATAATCCGCAATCACGCCTCTCTCCCGTTTGTAAAATTCCAAGTCATACGGGAAGAAAATCATCGGCTTGTTTAACAGCGCAAATTCGAACGGAATCGACGAATAATCGGTAATCAACAAATCCGCAATAATCAGCAGCTCATTCATCCGTTTAAACCCGCTAAAATCATAAACAAAGTCGGGGTAACGTTCTTGATAATTGTGACTCGATTGAACCGCCGGATGGAGTTTGATCAATAAAAGATAGTCATCCTTTAACGTTTGATACAGCTTGTCAATATCAAGGCTAATCTGAAAATCGGCCAATTGGGAATCGCGGAAGGTCGGCGCGTATAACAAGATCCGCTTTCCTTTAAGACGCGGATAGTTGTGCGCAAACTCTTTTTTTATCGTCTCATGCTTTGTTTTATCAAAAAAAAAGTCCGTTCTCGGAACACCGATACGCAACATATTTTCTGCTGGGACGGCAAATGATTCGACAAAAATCCCCGCCATCTTTTCCGAGCCGACAACAATCCTGTTAAATTGCGCATAGACGCGTCTAAATCTTTGCTTTGCCGCTTTGCTGCGATAGACAATCGAATGATCCTCCAGTCCAAAGGTTTTCAGGGCACCGGCCGCATGCCAAATTTGGATGCACTCGACATTTTTTCGTAACTGAATTGCTGCTAAAAAGGCAAAGTAATTATCAATAATCAGGTGCTTGGCGGTTGCGATATGGTAAATCGACCGCAGCCAGCTGAATAAATTGGCTGTTTCGAAAGGGATGACGGTCGTGTTTTGTAATTCCTGTTGAAATTCTTGGGAAAATGCCGACTTATGCAGGATTACTACTTGAAACGGCAGCTTTCGTCTGGCGATTTCGTGATACAAAAAGGACGTGTTTTCTTCAAACGAGACGACGAAGGTGATCTTATCCTTCTGCGGGCATATTTTAAACAGGTTATAGACGAGTTTAAAACAGAGCAAATAACATTTAATAGCGATTTCTTTAACCATTTGTACCGGAAAATAATTCATTTTTTATTTTTGTAGTCGATACACCCACAGTCCTCGGCAAGTAGATGACCTCGCAAAATTCCTGTAAATAATCGAAATGCCCTTTCCAGTCATCGCCCATGACAAATATATCGATATTGTTGCTTACAACGTCGTTCACCTTTTGATCCCAGCTTTTCTCAGGGATCACTAAATCAACAAACCGAATTGCTTCAAGAATCACTTTTCTATGTTCAAAACTGTAATAGGATTTTTTATGCTTTAAGCTGTCGAACTCGTCCGTCGACAAACCGACAGTAAGATGAGAACCTAACTCCTTAGCCCTTTTCAAAAGGTTTATATGTCCAAGATGGAGCAAATCAAATGTTCCATAGGTCAGTACTTTCTTCAAACTAGATCCCCCTCTCATTAAATCTTTTCATTCGCTGATTTAACTACCTACCCAATCATACTAAAATCGTTCATTATTAATTAAGATATTGTAAATAATAAGTAGAATTGTGTAAATGTTTTTAGGACTTTATGTCGAAATTGTAATATTTATGTTAATATTATACCAAAAATATTGATTAATAATAGAAGGTACCTTCTGGATTATTTTAATTGACTTTGCGCAAAATAATATGAATTATAAAATATATTTTCAATCTCATATGAAGTATTTAATTGCTTATCGCTATTTATTTTTTGCACTAGTCAGGATTAGGGGTTTAATTACACATGCTTAACTTTAAGGAAGTACTGGGTTACCGTTTCGTCGATAATACGATGGCTGAACTTGTCGAGGAAGTTCATTCGAGGATTACCCACTCGCAAAAAACATTTATCGTAACAGCTAATCCAGAAATCATTACATACGCCCAGTCAAATCCTTCCTATGACGAGGTTATCAAAAATTCTGATTATATAACCCCTGATGGCATTGGGATTGTTATAGCTTCAAAGATTTTGGGCAGACCGCTCCGGGAACGGCTTGCCGGCTTTGATTTGATGTTAAAACTGTTGGAATTATCCGATAAGAAACATTATCGGGTTTATTTATTAGGCACCAAACCTAATATTATTGATTTAAGTGCAAGCAATATCAAAAAGGCCTTTCCTAACCTTGAAATCGTCGGCTTTCACCACGGTTACTTTCAAAGTGATGAAAAAATTATCAAAGAAATTCAACAGAAACAACCTGATCTTGTCTTTGTCGGGCTCGGATTTCCGAAACAAGAGAAGTGGATTTCTGAAAACCTCCAGCACTTTACTAAAGGAGTCTTTATTGGCGTGGGCGGCTGCCTAAATATTTGGGCCGGAGTTACCAAACGCGCGCCAAAGTTTATGGTGAATTTAAACCTCGAATGGCTCTATCGTCTGATAAAGGAACCATCCCGGTCGAAAAGAATGTTAGCGATACCAATCTTTTTAAAGCGAGTTTTTCGGCATGAGTTTAAATAATTGCGGACATAGGGACAGGGCCTTGCCGGGCACAAATAAAAACCTCTTCTCATTGCTGAGAAGAGGTTTTTTTGAATTTGTTTATTGAATCCATGCTCCGTCTTTGCCGATTTTGTACTTACCTATTGTTGTGTTTGATGCCATATGGCCATCAGTGTATAGGTAGTACCATTTCTTGTTGACTAGGACCCAGCCGGTTTGCATTGCACCACTTGATGCAAGGTAATACCAGTTGTTATTTACTTTTACCCAGCCAGTTTGCATTGCACCACTAGCAGTTAAGAAGTACCATTTACCGCCAGATAGTACCCATGAATTTGATTTCATGACACCATTTGCATCAACGAAGTACCATTTACCGCTAGAAAGTACCCATGCATTTGTTTTCATAACGCCATTGGCATCAACGAAATACCATTTACCGCTAGAAAGTACCCATGCATTTGTTTTCATAACACCCTTCGCATCAAGGAAATACCATTTACCGCCATAAAGTACCCAGGCATTTGTTTTCATGACACCATTCGCATCGACAAAATACATTTTTCCGTTGGTAGAAACCCAGGTATTCATATCCATTACTCCGAATGTGCCAAGATAATACCACTTTCCTCCGGATAATACCCATTCATTTGTGAGCATTGATCCTTCAGGTCCGAGGTAATACCATTTTTGATTAGATTGAACCCAAGCATTCGTTTTCAGAATACCATTATTATAGTAATACCAGAGGTCATTCTCTTGATACCAACCATTTTTAACTTCAGGATCTGGTGTTGTTGTTTCGCTAACCGTCACTTCAGTTGCCGCACTTACGTTGCCTGCTGCATCTGTTGCTGTGACAGAGATTTTCTTGCCTGCTGCCACTTTTGCAATCGTAATCGCAAACTTGCCTTCAGCATCTGCTGTTGCGTTGCCGATTTCTTTACCGTCAACTTTCGCAACCACTTTTGCTCCTGCTTCTGCTGTACCTTTGATAACTAGATCAGCATCGGTTACAGGATTTACTACTGGTGCTGCTGGTGCGGTTACATCTGCTTCAGTTGTTACAGTTACTTCCGTTGCCGCACTTACGTTGCCTGCTGCATCTGTTGCTGTGACAGAGATTTTCTTGCCTGCTGCCACTTTTGCAATCGTAATCGCAAATTTACCATCAGCATCTGCTGTTGCGTTGCCGATTTCTTTGCCATCGACTTTCGCGACAACTTTTGCTCCTGCTTCTGCTGTACCTTTGATAACTAGATCAGCATCGGTTACAGGATTTACGACTGGAGCCGCTGGTGCTGTTGTATCTTCATTAACAGTGCCAACTAATTCTCTAGTATCTCTCACACGGATACGCTCACCTTGTGAGAAGGCACCTGAAAGACCTACAGCTTCCAATGTGTCACCCTTTTTAAGATCTGGTACAGCTACACCGCTTTGGTTCACAATGTATCCATCGGTAAACACAATTACATCGCCAGAACCGTCATTGATTACATAAGAGTTTTCATCGTACTTCGAGACAACTGTTCCTTTTACCTTCACAAGCAGCCCTTGGTTGGCAGCAGTTGTTGCTTCCCCGGTCGCTACCTGCTTCGGTTGAACAGGCGTGCCTTTGCCAAGCTTGATGACATCTTTTGCAAAGTTAGTAAACTCTAACTCTGTATTATTTTCATATGTCTTGATGTGGCCATAAACACGTACTTTATCGCCTGCTTTTAACGCTCCGTCTGGAACTTCAAGGTAGGCCATAATTCCGTTCGTATCATCTTGTAGATAGAAGGCATCGAAGAATACGCCGGCACCAGTTGTTACCGTTCCTTCGACGACGACATTCGTATCATCCGCTAGTTTGCGGGCATCGGCGATTTTCATTACTTTCGTATCGCGATGTGCTAACCAGTTGACGGCATTAAGCGTCATTTCGTCATTGCCTTTTGGTTCAAATGACTCATCCATCTGTTTATCATTGAAGATGTTCATACCGGAAACCACGATACGCCCATTTGCACCAATTTCTTCGGATGCAATTAATGGAATCGCTGAACCGCCTGTTTCATCGGAGACAGCATCATAGGTGTAACCGCCTTTAATATTGCCTTGGTATGTTGTTTCATTTCCTCTTGCTAAAATTGTAACCTTACCGCCTTCTGTCAGTGCCGTATTATTCGGGCCAGAAAGACTTGTTCCCGAGTAGTAATCGACAAATGATACGCGGTCGGTAATATAGTTAGACACTAATCCTGGACGTACTCGGACCGCAAATGGGCTTACCTTTGGATCGCCCCAGAAGTTGCCGGTCTTGCTATCATCAAATACGCCGTCATTACCCATGCGGATCGCTGAGTTAAGATCGCCAAGTAATGGATTATTAACGGTTGGGTCTGTTGAGCCATTATTGCTCTTTCCAGCCATTAATAGTGAACCGCCATTATTGATAAACTTGGTAACAGCTGTTCTTTCAGCCGCTGTCAGTGCTGTTCTTGCATGAGTTAATACTAATACTTTTACATTGCTTAATACTTCATCTGTAAGCGCAACTTTATTTTCCGTTACTGTATAGCCTTCTTTTTGAAGCATTAGTATAAAGGCTTTTAAGTTATCCTTGTACGTACCGCTGTCCGCACTTGTATTTTCATTGCCGTGCGCTGCATCAATTAAAACCGTAACTCCTAGCGGCTCTTTAATTTTTACAGGCATTGTATACTTCACATCACCAATATCAAGACCGTCGGTTGATGTTACGACAACAATTAGCTGATGGTCGCCCTTCATTGGACTTGGCCATGTAGCAGTTGCTCCTGCAGATCCTTTTGATAAAATTGATGAAATATTATTGGTGCCGATAAAATTCTCTTGTCTAACTTCATCGTAATAGAAGTCTACCTTTAGATTTTTGATCGCTTCTTTACCATTATTGGCTACAGTTGCGGTTAATTTAGCAGGGTTGCCGCCAATAATCACGCCGCCGTCAATATCAATTCCGTTTACTTTTACATCAACTGATTCTTCTTTTGACCAGATTGGCGCTGAATAAATTCGTTCGCCATCCATTTGCGTAACCTTGACAACAAACCATTGCTGGCCGCCTGTTACGGTATAGTTTGGACTCCATTCAAAGTCAGAAGTCATTGGTGAATACGTGTCAACGACTTTGCCGCCATTTGAAATTAATTCAACCTTTGCTACTCTATCATCTGATTTATAGCTTGTTGGCAGATAGTTGTAATCTGTGCTGTTGCGTTTTTCTGCTACTGGATCGCTTCCTGTGATTTTAAAATTCAACTTCTTGCTATCAACAGTTGAACCCATGTAATAGCCATTTGCTAATACATCTAACGTGAAGTTTGGATCCTCTGCCATATAGACGCGCATATTCCGCATCGCATGCATTAACGAATCTTGTGACAAATCATCGGCCACGATAACAGTACGGGCATTTGTTTGTCCCCATGTACCATCGTGGTTGTCTTCCCCATAAGTTGGAGCGACATGCCAGCCTAGGTCTAATGCCGAGTAGAATTTGCCTTCTGCATTGGCATAACCATAGTGTCCAGAACCGTTACCCACTTCTAGCATTGTAAATAACTTGTCTAAGTCTTTATTGTATGGCTTGAAATTATTAAAAGCATTCGCAGACATATCCGGGTGGTTAAATTGACCAACGATATCATCGTATGTCATGACCCATGCGTAATACTTGTTTAAGTCTTGGTATTGCTTGCCGTTAATATTTCGGTCAATGAAATTGTCTGTTCCGAAGATATTGGAATGTCCCCATGTAGTTGAGGTCATTTCAAATGCCGGGAAGACTACATAATCATTATTTTTTGTATATTGCTTCGCTAAATCCTTTGTTAACTGCCATTGGTCGCCGCCTGTACGCTCCTGCATACCGCCGTGTTCCACTGTATCTACACCCAATTTTTCCGGGTCGATATCATGGGAGTGGTCAGAGAATGCGAACCAATCGTAATGATGGGCCTTACCTGCTTTTAGTGCATCTTCAGGCGAACCTGCCGCATCATGTGAAATACTCGTGTGGTTATGTGTTGTTCCACGGTAGTGATTTCCACCGGTAAAGCGCGGTACAACTTCAAATGTCCATTCTTTTTCAGAAGGGTTGCCTAAAACGTCTTTAGCGGCTACCTTCACGGTGTGCTTGCCTAGTGCAAGGTCTGCTGCTGGTGTATATTTTACTTGTGTTTTGTTAATGACGGCAGCCGGTGCTTTCAGCTCCTTGCCATCTAACCATAATTGTACGGTTGTTTCATCGACACCGCTTGGGTCATCGATTAAGGCTGAAATTTCAGGTGTTGGACTCTCCACTTTCGTGCCATCCTGCGGTGTTTCTCCGCTGATTGTTGGTCCAAACGTATCTTCGATTATCTTAACCGCATTTGGAGCCGCACTTGTTCCAGCTGACTGGACTTGAGTGCCCGCTTTTGCTTCAATATAATACTCAAAGCCATTTTGCGGTACATTTGATGCTGGCAATGTGACTGTATAGCGGCCTTCACTGCCTTTCACCATTGGTAAAGCTGTAAATTCTGTCGCTCCAGCCGCGCGATAATAAGCAGTTACTGACTCTGCTCCATCGGCATTGGCGGCAAATTCTACGCTTGTTCCTTTGTACACTTCTTTAATCGCTGTGTGAGTGATCGCTAAAATTGGCGAAATATCCTTTGGATCACGTGGATACAATTGGTACCCGTTTGTTGCTGACGCATTGGTTGTATACTGACCTAATACACCTGTAACGGTATAGCTTTTTCCAGTTACAAGGTCGTTATCTGGAACGATTCCTGTTGCGCCCATAACACGCAATGTCGTCGCTTTGTTATTTTCGTCAACAAAGGTTACGTTCCAGTTTGGCGGTGTACTTGCTACAGCTGAAACCTTACCTGTGACGGAAACAAGGCTTCCTTCCAGCGGCTCTGCAGTTGCAAACGTATTTAAATCCATAATCGTAAGTGTTTTTGGAGCCGGAACTGGATTGCCTTCACTTATTTTTTCAATAGCTGTCGCTTCTAATTCGACTAAGCCATTGTATTGTAAAACCTTACCTGTTACGCGGACTTTATCGCCTTTAAGTGTCTTAAACGGCGTATCTAATCCACCAAAAATGTTGATTCCTGCTGTTCCGTCTTGAATATAGTAGTTTTGCTTCTGCGTTCCAAGAATTTGGTTGTCGACAGTCGCAACCCCTTCAACTGTGAAAAATTTATTTAAGTTCACAGCTTGACCTTTATCGTCTGACTTACGAACATCAGCAATCGTTGAAGTCGTCGCTGTATCCGCTTTTGTCACGGAAACAGACGGACTTTCCAGCATGATACCCTTACTGCTAGTCGTAATCTGTGTTACATAAACGGTATTCGGAGCACTTTTGATTGTTGTCGTAAAATCTCCTGCTGTTCCCGCTGTAACGGTTGCTAATTTTTCACTAGCATTCGCTTTGTCGTTCGGATAGACATTAACGGTGGCACCCGCTGCTGCAGTACCTGGACTGCCAATTAATGTGCCTGTTCCGCTTGTGATGCTGTAGCTTAATTTATCTTGAGCGATTGCTGCGCTTGGTGCTGCTACGCTAATTTGAATCGCTGCACTTTCATCTAAATCGCCTTGCTTGGCAGTAACAAATACGGATGGTAATGTTTTGGCAGAAGTGAAGCCAATCGAAAATGAACCGTCAGCTGCCGCTGTAGCTGTAGCTAAAGCAGTTCCTTTGGATGCGTTTTCATAAACATTAATCGTCGAGCCCGGTTCAGCTGCATCAGCTAGACCGACTACTTTTAGATCATTGCTATTTTGGGTAAATTGAATGTTTATTCCTTTGACCTGTAAGCTTGTAACTGGAACCATCGGCTTCTCAGGTGCGCTTGCTGTGTTTCTCGGTGCAGCAACTGCTCCTACATAGAAATCCGCGGCGTTGTCGTCTGTATCCCAGGCATTTCCTTTGCCGGTTGCCGGGTCGACGTTTGCGTAAGGGCGGCGCTGAGCACTTGTTTTCGCATCTAAAGTTTTCGTAGGTCCAGTACCTTCATAGGCATTTGCCGCTGTGCCATATCCCACGAAATCAACAGCATCTGCAGGCACCTTTCCATCTTTTGGTGAAGTAGTTGTTTTCAACAATACTACCTTCCCGGCTCCAGCAGCCATTGCGATGGCACCTGAATCATCCGGAGTTGCAAGATCAGCACCATTTGCACCGCCTGCTTCTGCGATTAGGTAATAGCCATAAGCAGGTATTACACCATTTAAAGTAGTAAATTGCCAGCTACTTCCAGCTGATGAGGCATATTGTACAGACCAGTCTTTCAGATCAACTGGTTGATCGGTTGGATTATACAACTCAATAAAATCCTTATTGTAAGGAGCGCCTGAGTTACCTCCTCCCCCGAAAACTTGGGAAATAACAATGTGATCAGCTTGCTCTGCATGTGCTTTGCCTATTAATCCGCTTGGCAAAAATGTGCTAAGCAATAATAGCGCGGCCATGAACATACTTGTCATGCGCTTGAACTTTCGATTGGTAAAGCTCATCCATTAACCACCCTTTTCCTCATTTATTGTTTTCACGAATCTAGGTATTTCCACCTATCGTGTAGTGATTTATATCACTCTCTCATTCTACAAAAATTTTTCGCTGAAAGATATAATTTTTTTGTAAATTATTATATAAATATTCGTAAATGAAAACCCTTTCCCGTATACAACCACCCTCAAAGTGTGATTATATAAAGGAGAAATTGTTTTACGTTTTCATTTGGGAAATCCAGGAAATTATATTAATATAATGTTTAGGAGGGATGTCAATATGACATTATTCAACAAATTTCGACCCAAAGTCAGACCTCTAACCTTGGTATTGTTATCTTTTTGGCTACTTGCATTTATTTTCTTTCCTTCAAATGCTTCTGCCCATGCCTATAGTGCTAGTTATACAAAAATAACAATGGATAAAAAACAGACAAAAGTCGTCTTTTCGCTTGATACTTTATCTGTTTTGGAGCTAGCGCCCAAGATTGATGCAAACAAGAACTTTATCATCGAAAAATCAGAAATCAAAAAGGAAGAACATCGCATCGAGGAATTAATCACCGAGGGTCTCACCCTTGATAATGGCAACAGGGAACAGACACCGACGGTAGAAAAAATCGAGATTGTCAAAAAGGAAACGAAGGAATTCCTGTCTGTTACGATGATTTTCCCGGCATTTTTACCAGGCGACACCCTCGTCTTTAATGACGGTTTTTATTTCCACGATACCGGGACAAACTACGTCAACCTGATTTCTTCCTCTTATTTGGGAGAAACAAGTGAGGCGGTGTTACAAGGCAAGGAACGGACGTGGACGATGCTGGTCACCGAGCCACAGTATGAGCAGGGCCAAGAACCGCCTAGTGAGCAGGGTGCTGCTGGTGATGCCGGCGCGG
The DNA here is from genome assembly GCF_042885335.1 of Neobacillus sp. NPDC058068. Classification (NCBI taxonomy): domain Bacteria; kingdom Bacillati; phylum Bacillota; class Bacilli; order Caryophanales; family Bacillaceae; genus Neobacillus; species Neobacillus sp. NPDC058068. Next base: position 48,194 of record NZ_JBHVSI010000006.1, read on the forward strand.
ACCAAGAGCAGGGGGCAGGCGCTGGTAAAGAGCAGCCGAATGCCGCCGCAAAGTCGGGTACCTCTTCATGGTTTTCCTTTTTCAAGCTTGGCACGCTTCATATCTTAACCGGCTATGATCATTTACTCTTTCTGTTTGCCTTGTTACTGAGGAAGCAAACCTTTAAGCAATATGCAGCGATTGTTACTTCATTCACGATTGCCCATAGTATTACCCTTAGTCTTGCTGTGCTCGGCTTGTTCACGCTGCCATCGCGATTTGTCGAGGCTACAATCGCCTTTAGTATCTGTTATGTCGCCCTTGAAAATATTTTCAGGAAGGAAATCCGCCATCGCTGGAGCATCACCTTTCTTTTCGGATTAATTCACGGTCTCGGCTTTGCCACTATCTTACGCGAAATGGAGATACCAAAAAGTCACCTGGCCGCCGCCTTAATAAATTTCAACTTAGGGATTGAATGTGTTCAATTACTAATCGTTTTGCTGCTGCTGCCATTATTAACTATGATGTTCAAACTAAAAAATTCGAGAAAAATCGTGACGTACGGTTCTTATGTGATTGTCGCCTTGGGAGCCATTTGGTTGGTGGAACGGGTATTCTTTTAGTGATTAGGAACAAAAACCCCTTGATGGAACTATTTCATCTGGGGGTTTTTGTTGGCTTTTTTCTAAAAAAATTGTTGCTGCTTAGATTCGCAAATAAAACAACGAAATTCGCAAATAAAAGCCACAAATTCACTGATAAATGATTTGAGCCCGCTTAAAATACCCAATAATTCAGTCGTAAAGTGTGATTTTTACAACTATTTGTGACTTTTTACAGCCTTCTGTTTCATTTATACCGCAAATCTTCCTTTTTTCTTCAAGTTCCCCCATCTTTAGTGACAATTCTTCGAGTTTCGCAATTTATTATCCCGGTACACTAGCAAACTATGGTAAAATGAGGGCAAATATGAAAATATGAGGTGATTTTTCTAGATGAAGAAGACTATTATTCGCACTCTATCGACAACCGCCCTTTTTTCGACGCTGTTTGCCGGGTCCGCCCTCGCTGATAGCTACAAGGTTCAAAAAGGGGACAGCCTATCAAAAATTGCCTTGAAATATCAGACCAGTGTCAATGAAATCAAGGTGCAAAACGGATTAAAATCCGATCTAATTTATGAAAATCAAATCTTACAAATCGGCTCTGCTCCTGCAACTACAACCGTTACAGCGGTCAAGCAAACCACTTATACTGTTGTCAGAGGTGATGCCTTGATCAAAATTGCCAACCGCTACAATGTGACCGTCGGCGAATTGCAGCAGTGGAATAACCTGAGCGGGACATTGATTCTTGTCGGACAAGTCCTGAAGGTGTCTGCCCCCGGCCAAACTGTGACCGTGACTGCGCCGAAACCGGCAGCTCCGGCACCCGTGACTCCGCCAGCAACCGCCCCGTCCCAGCAGGCTTCTACGAGTGAGTATACCGTCAAGAGCGGCGACAGCTTGAGCAAAATCGGCGTCCAATATGGAATGACCGTGCAGCAGTTGAAGACGTTGAATAACCTGAAGTCAGATATGATTTATGTCGGGCAGAAGCTGAAGGTGTCAGGCACCACTGTTAGTCCAGGTAAAACCGACAATGGAGCAAAAACTGATTTTGCGTCAAAAGCGATTTCGACTGCAAAGAGTTTAATCGGCACCCCTTATGTGTGGGGCGGCAGCTCTCTCTCAGGCTTCGACTGCAGCGGGTTCATTTATTACGTCGCGAACCAAGCAGGCACGAAAATCGGGCGCTATTCCGCAGCAGGCTATTATGACCGCAGCTACTATGTCGACAAACCGCAAGCCGGCGACCTTGTATTTTTTGAAAATACATACACAAAAGGAATCTCCCATGTCGGTTTTTATCTCGGCGGCGACCAATTCATCCACGCCGACGAAAAATACGGAATCATGATTTCCAATCTAAAAAGCCCCTACTATACCGCCCACTTTGCGGCATTTAAGCGGCTCTACTAAAAGTTTAGGCCAGTCTTCTATAAAAGAAGACTGGCTTTTTTTTAGCCGATAGGAATGCATAACCTTCCTATCAGGCATAAGTACAACTACGCCTCGTGAACCACCTAACGGCTCGCCAATCTGCGAGTTTTCATTATTTTACCTGATTAAAAGATTGCAAGATTGGGAATAATACTAGTAGAACCGTAATCGAGGAGGAATGAAGAATGGAGGAAAATAAATTGTTACTATCGGAATTTGCTAATGAGGATGGCTTCGACCTGAACACGTACCTAACCCAATTGTTTGATTATTTGGCTATGGACACGGGGACAGGCACCTCGTCTCACTAAAAGCGGGACAGGGTGCCTCGTCCCATCCTGTTATTATCGTTGAAGCTGGTTCCATTTGCTTAAATGGATGGCTCCATGCTCCGGCTGCGGCTCACCGTCGAGAACGGACAAATATTCAAGCGAGTTCCCATCAGGGTCATTGAAATAATAGGACGCAGCCGGCATCCAGGTGTGGACAATCGGTTCCGACGTGTCCAAACCGAAGTCCGGGAGCAGCTCAATCCCCTTACTTTCCAAAAATTGCGGGATCTCCAATAATTGTTCTAAGGAAACCACCAAAGCAAAATGGTTGGCAGCAAATTTTCCCTCAGGAACCTCCCAAATACCAAGCATTTGCTCTTTTGCCACAGGATCACCCAACCAAAAGAAAGCCACCCCCCTACCCCTAATCACATAAGCAAGCTCTAAATCCAGCGACTGATAAAACTCAATTGCCCTCTCCAAATCCCTAGTATACACATGTGTTTCATACAACTTCGACATCTTCATCTTCACACGCGCCACCCTTCTCTTCTTGAGAAATAAACCTTCTTTGGATTATTTCAACAAACAAGGAGATAATTCCTTCCTAGGATGTGGGAGGGACAGTTTACGGGCACTTCGTTCCGATTACTTATTTTTAAGTCAATTTGGATTCAAAAATGGTATCTTTTTCGAGAAATGCGCAAGGCGCCCGTAATTGCCCGTATGCTCAAGACGAGCCGGACGAAAATGGGGTTTATCGGGCAATGAGACGCCTGCTCATTGACCGGACGAGCAGTTTTTTCACCTTTTCGGGCAATGAGACGCCCGCTCTTTGACCGGACGAGCTGTTTTTTCACCTTTTCGGGCAATGAGATGCCCGCTCTTTGACCGGACGAGCTGTTTTTTCACCTTTTCGGGCAATGAGACGCCTGCTCATTGACCGGACGTGCTGCTTTTTCCCCTTTTCGGGCAATGAGACGCCCGATCATTGACCATGCAAGCTGTTTTTTCACCTTTTCGGTCAATGAGACGCTCGCTCATTGACCGGACGAGCTGCTTTTTCACCTTTTCGGGCAATGAGGCTCCTGCTCATTGACCGTGCAAGCTGGTTTCTCATCTTTTCGGGCAATGAGACGCCCGCTCTTTGACCGGACGAGCTGTTTTTTCACCTTTTCGGGCAATGAGGCTCCCGCTCATTGACCGTAAAAGCTGTTTTTTCACCTTTTCGGGCAATGAGACGCCCGCTCATTGACCGTGCAAGCTGTTTTTTCACCTTTTCGGGCAATGAGATGCCCGCTCTTTGACCGGACGAGCTGTTTTTTCACCTTTTCGGGCAATGAGACGCCCGCTCTTTGACCGCGCAAGCTGTTTTTTCACCTTTTCGGGCAATGAGGCTTCCGCTTCAATAGTAGAAATTTACCCCAGTTCTGTTAGGGAGAAATCGTGTCTAAACGGCCTAAACATGAGTCCCTCAAAACAAAAAGATGAAGCTAATGGTGAATACACAAAAGAAGCAGAATGCCCAGAAGGTAATGATGTATTCCCTTGTCGGGCGATCAAATTTCCATTCCATAAAAGCGCGAACGCCAAATAAAAAGGTAAAAAAGATAAACAGCGTATATTTGTCCATTCCGGAAAAAAAGAACTCCATGATGATCATAGAAAGAAGAAAACCAATAAAAAGGCCTATTTCCACTCTTTTGTGCAGGTTGTTCACCCCGCGATAGAAACCCTTAGGCCTGTTAATGTTTAATTTTTTTCGTAAGATGAACTCAAAAAGAATAAAGAATAGCGACCAAGGAATTAAAAACAGCAGCAAGCTTTTGATATCCATGCGTGAATACCCCATTTTTATGTTTTTTGATAGTAAACTAATTCTTCAATGATTTGGCCTTTTCCTTCTTTCCAAACCTCCCTCTCCTCTAATAGTGGTTTTTTGGGTATAATAAAGGAATATGGATTTTTTTAACGTGTTTACCGTTTTATTAATGATAGTTATTTTTCAATAGAGGGGCTGCGATCCTAATAGGTCAGCCTTCGGGATATTTATTTTTCAAAAAAGAAGGCTGTGGTTTCCGCCTTTATGACTTTTATTTTTCAATAAAGGAGGCTAGGACCTCCGCTTTTACGACTTTAATTTTTCAATAAAGGGGCTGCGGCTTCAGCGTTTACGATTTTTATTTTTCAAAAAGGACGCTGGGACCTCCGCTTTTACGACTTTAATTTTTCAAAAAGGGGCTGCGGCTTCAGCGTTTACAATATTTATTTTTCAAAAAAGGGGGCTGCGGCTTTGGAGGCGACACAACAGATACTAAGCCTGGCCGAGGAGCTTGGCGAATTATTGCATCCTAATACGGTCGAGGATGCGAAGCTTGTGCAAAAGGGCTTGATGCTGTACCGGCAAGGGCTGGTTACGCAATTACATATTTCCGATGAAACGGCGACGGCGACGGTGCAGGATGTGACGCCGGTCAAGGTTCGGCTTAATTTCACCTTTTTGGCGATGAGCGAGTGCTCGTGCCCGACGGAGGGCTGGTGCCGTCATCAGATGGCGGTGTTTTTCAGTGCGTATGCCCGGTCTGGTGCCGGCAGTGTCGGTGATTGGGTGACGGGGTGGCGCGAGCCGATTCGTGAGCAAAAGGCGGTTTCCGGCTGGGGGATGCAGACGGCGAAGGATTTGATCAAGGCGAACGGTGTCTTGAAGCCGGATTACAGCCGCTGGGTGCATTCGTTTGAGGTCAGTTTTGACACGCTCCTTGCTACGAAAAAATACACGAGTGCTTTTGTGATTCCGGAGCTGTTCGGGATTTACGAGCGCCGGATTCATGCCAGTGCCCCGGTGGAGAAGGAATGGCGCCTGCTGTATGAGCTTGTCGGGATTGTCGTGTCGTTCCGGAAGCTGGCGGTGCTGAGTGAGCAGCTCGAACACACCGAGGATGTGGTCAAGCGGGCCTATCTACATTTGTTTCATAATATGATGGATGATGCCGAGGAGCTTGCTCAAAAAATTGGTGTGCAGACGACGCCGTTCGCCTTTGATGAATTTATCGAGAAATTGAAGGATGATGCCATCGAATTACTGACGGCAGCACGCGGGCTTGAATATGAACGGATTTTTTTGTACCGCTTGTTGTGGGTTCATTTTTTCAAAAAAAAGCCTTGGCGGGAAGAGGAATTAGAGAAGATTCGGGTGCGCGGCAAGGAGCTCCAGGATTGGGAGAATCCCATGCCGCTGGCGGTTGCGACGATTCATTTGAATCTTCTGCTCCAGCACGATGAGCTCGCTTTAAAATTGATGGCGCAAATTAAGGATGATTTGTTCACGCCTCATTTGGTTTATTGGATTGATTATTTGAGTCAGCTGAAGGCGTGGAAGCGGGCCGGACCGGTGATTGAGTTATTTGTGCAAAAGGTGAAGGGGTATTTGGAGCATTTGGGTGCCTATCATAGCTGTGCGGCGTTTTCGCGGAGTGCGCTTCGTTCGATTATGGCGTACTGTGCGAAAAATGACCGCTTGGATTTGTATGAACGTGCACTGCTCGCGATGCTTCCCTATAGTTTTGCCGATTATGAGTATTTGCTGTTCGAGCGCGGACAGTACGACCGCTGGGGCGAGCTTCAGGCGCTGGCCGGTTTCGATTATTACGATTTGCCGAAGGACCGGGTGAAGCTTGTCGAGAAGGAGCGCCCCGAGGTGCTGCTGGCGATGCTCCATCAGACCGCCCAGCGCGAGATTGATCAGAAGAATCGCGCCAGCTACCGGATGGCGGTCAGGCATTTGAAAAAACTGCGGACGCTGTACAAAAAGCTGAAACGCGTCGACGACTGGCAATACTTTATCGATAACCTACTCGAGCGGACAAAACGGCTCCGCGCCTTCCATGAAGAATGCAGACGGAGCAAGCTGATTGAGTAGAGGATGAAGATTGGGGCTTTGATGGGGTGGTGTCAGGTGGGGTGTCAGGCACCACTCGTGGACATTTGTCCGCGTGGGGTGGACACTTCGGTGAAAATGTTACGATTCGCAAATAAAATGGCACTTTTCGCAAATAAAACGGGTTTGTTCGCAAATAAGAATTGAATTAGACTTTAATTTTTCTATTATTAGTGCTTTTTAGTTATTTTTAGAGTGTTACCCAGTGCGTTTCCTCTGATTCTTTTCATTTTGGTTATTTTTTTGTTAGGTTTTGGACATTTTTCAAAGCGTTTGGGACTTTTTTCGGGGTGTTTTGGACACTTTTTATATACTTTTGGATATTTTTTTGGTGGTTTTGGATATTTTTTATAGGGTTTTGGACTTTTAGCCATTTTTTAGAAATAAATCTAGTCTACCCCACTTAAAGGAGTACACTGTAAGATGCTGAATACAAGGTTTTTGAAATTACTGACAACTAAAATAGGAGATGGCCGCTTCCTGCTTACGGCCCAAGACGTCCGCGGCCATTTTCGGGCTCCGTCGATGTGGAAGAACCTCGTTTTCAGCAGCCATGCCGAGAGCTTCTTCGGGACGGTGCTTGAGACGGAGACAGTGGACGGCGTTGAAGGGGTCGTGGTCAGCGGCTGGCAGCTGGTCTCGCTTTTTGCCAAAGAGTCGTTTAATCGCTTCATTGAATGGGACTGGAATGAGGAGTCCGAGATTTGCCTTGCCTCCTCCCTTGCCCTTTATGAAGGCATCTTGGAGAAAGACTGGCTCCCGGACTTTTCGCTATGGGAGCACGGCGATTTCCGCTGGAAGCTGCCGGAGCGGGTTAAAGACGAATTCGATCCGTCCTTTTGGGAGCAGGAAATGGCCGATGAGACGACGTCCCAATTCGAGGTTGGAGCTGGCAAGCCGCGCCGGGCGGACAGGGCTTTCGAGGACGAGCCTGCCGGGTCGGACACGGCTTTCAAGGATAATCCTGCCGAGCCGCACCGCCCGCACACGGCTTTCGATTATCTCTCCGATTTGTACAATAACGCCTTAGATGCCTATCTAACCCGGAATTCCGCGATGAAAGAGTTGTTCGGACCGAAGCTCGACTTATTGAAAAAGCAGAACATTTCCGGCGGCGAGCTGGCCCGTTATTTTGATGAGGAAAGCTGGCTCGAGTGGGTCGGGATTAAGGAAAGCAACACGCCGTTTACGATCGGGCTCCGATTAGATGAACCAATCAATGGCGAAGGCGCGTGGACGTTGGATGTTTTTTTGCGCGGTAAAAAAAATGTCGATGAGGTTTATGATATTGAGGGAGCCGCCAAGATTCCTGCGAAGTGGCGCCCATTTTTGGAGAAGGTTGACCGCGAGCAGACTCGCTGGGTGCGGCTGATTCCGTGGCTCGGTGAGGACCATGGGGATAGCGAGGAAACAGCCACGGGCGATTTAGCCGCCGCCTTGATGGACCGCCGTCTCAAAACCCATCTTACCGAGGAAGAAGCATGGATGTTTCTAACCGATGCCAGTGAAACCCTGGTGGCGCTGAACATTGAAATCCTCCTCCCTTCCTGGTGGCAGGCGATGAAAAATGCCAATTTGAAGGTGAAAGCGTCGCTGAAAGGATCGTCCAGCCATCGTCCGTCATTCGTTGGTCTGCAGGCGATGCTCGATTTCAACTGGCGTTTTTCAATGAACGGTGTTGACTTGTCCGAGGATGAGTTCGGTAAGCTGGTGGAGGAAAAACGACGACTGGTTTATATCCGCGGCCGCTGGGTCAAGCTGGATCCGCAGTTCATCCGCCAAATTCAGGATTTAATGAAGCGTGCCGAAAAGGAAGGGCTTCATGTCCGCGATTTGCTGGAGCAGGAGCTGGTGGAACCGACTGGTGCGGAAGATGAGCTCGAAAATCCAAAGGCGTTTGCAAAAATTCAAATCGAATTGAACCGCCAATGGAAGCAGATGGTCAAGCAGCTTTCGGAAGTGCACGAAATTCCGCTTGTGGACGTACCTTCGGGGCTGAACGGTGAGCTCCGTCCCTACCAGCATCTCGGCATGAGCTGGCTCTGGTTTTTGCGCCAGTACGGCTTCGGCGCCTGCCTTGCCGATGACATGGGCCTCGGCAAAACCGTTCAACTCATCTCCTATTTGTTGAAAGTGAAGGAAATTGTCGGCGATGAATTAGCAGTGGTGCCTGACACCCCTCCTGCCAAAACCCGGCGCAAAAAGGAGGCGGATGATGCTCCTGCCAAGGTTCCGACGAAAGCGGCGCTGATCATCTGCCCGACTTCGGTGCTGGGAAACTGGCAGAAGGAGCTGGCGCGCTTTGCTCCGGAGATGCAGGTGTATTTGCATTACGGATCGAACCGCCTGAAGGAAGAAGCTTTTTCCGAAAAGGTTCAAGATGCCGATGTCGTGCTGACTTCCTATGGATTGAGCCACCTTGACGGAGCCGAATTCGAGTCGATGATTTGGAGCTCCATTGCGATTGATGAGGCGCAAAATATCAAGAACGCACAGACCAAGCAATCGAAAGCGGTTCGAAGGCTGCGCGGCCGCCATCACATCGCGCTGACCGGAACACCGATGGAAAACCGCTTATCCGAGCTGTGGTCGATTTTTGATTTTACCAATCACGGCTATCTTGGCAGCTTAGGTCAATTTCAGAAAAAGTTCGTTATCCCGATTGAAAAAGATGAGAAGAAGGAAAAAGTGCAGCAGCTCCAAGCTTTGATTCGACCATTCTTGCTGCGCCGCACGAAAAAGGATGAAGAGGTTGCGCTCAACCTTCCAGATAAACTGGAACAAAAAGAATACTGCCCGCTCACGGCCGAACAGGCGTCGTTGTACGAGCAGCTCATCCACGATACGTTTGCTGAGATTGAAAAATTGTCTGGTTTCGAGCGCAAGGGGTTAATTTTACAAATGCTTAGCCGTTTGAAACAGCTATGCAACCACCCGGCGCTGTACTTAAAGGAGAAATCGGCGGGGCGTGAGCTTCTCGAGCGCTCGAATAAAATGGAGAAGCTTGTCGAGCTGATTGGCGCTGTTTTGGAACAGGGCGAGAGCTGTTTGATTTTTACGCAATATATTGAAATGGGCGAAATGATCCGCGCCATATTGAAAAAGAAATTTGGTGTGGAAGTTCCGTTTTTAAATGGGAGCGTGCCGAAGACGCAGCGGGATACAATGATTGAACGCTTCCAGAACGGCGAGTTTCCGGTGTTCCTGCTGTCATTGAAGGCGGGCGGAACCGGACTGAACTTGACCGCGGCGAATCACGTCATCCACTACGACCGCTGGTGGAATCCGGCCGTCGAGAACCAAGCGACCGACCGCGCCTACAGGATTGGGCAATCCAGGTTCGTCCACGTGCACAAGCTGATTTGCACCGGAACGCTCGAAGAGAAAATCGATGCCATGCTCGAAAAGAAACAACACCTCAACGACCAAATCATCACCAGCGAAAACTGGATCACCGAACTTTCGACAGATGAGTTGAAGGATTTAGTTTATTTGGGGTGATGATGAGGGTGTCAATGAGGGTGTCACAATAGGGGTGTCAGGCACCACTCGTGGACATTTGTCCGCCTGGGGTGGACAGTTGGTGTCAGGCACTGTTGATGCTTCTTTGTTATTTGCGAATAGGTGCCCTTTATTTGCGAAATGTCCTGTTTTATTTGCGAATCATATTTTTTGCAGGACTTTTTGCAGGAAATGGTATGCAATAATCAAGAAAGCCTCCTTAACTTATTTTAATAGCGAATTGAAAAATTGATACATTATCGCTGGGATATTAACCGCGATAGATAATGCAAAAAAAGAGACCCTTCAGCATCAAGCCGGTGGGTCTCTTTTTTCATGTATTATTTTTTAAAGTTATTTCCTAAATCTTACTAGAAATGGCATTTTCGCAGCCTGCTCACAGACCACTATTCCAATACAACAATTTTCACTGTCTTTCTGCCCCATTGCAGTGCTTGTGCTGTCGTTGGCAGTAACACGTCGATTTTATGGCCCTTGATGGCTCCGCCGGTATCACCTGCAACAGCTACGCCGTAACCTTCTACCCAAACTTTACTTCCTAGTGGAATAACTCTTGGATCGACGGCAATTAATTTCATATTAGGGTTGGCTTTAATATCGTAGCCGGCCGCAGTAATATGATAGGAATCTTCAGGTGTGTACGCAGTAGCAGTTACGTACATTTCCTTGCCTTTTATTGCAACGCCCACATTGCTTTTGGACGAAGATGAAGATGAAGATGAAGATGAGGACGAGACTGAGGCTGTTCGCGCTTTTGCCTCTGCTTGTTCTCTAGCAATCTTTGCCTGGATATCTTTCATCTGCGACTCCATGCCTGCTTTTTCTTGTTCTGCAAGTGCTGCTTGCTGTGCGATTTGATTGTATTTATCCTGCATCGCTGTTAAAGCATCTTGTCTTTTTTGCAAATTTTGATCAAGCTCAGCTTGCTGTTTAGCAATCTCTTTTTGTTGATCTTCTAAAATCTGCTCTTGTTTATCAATCTCTTTTTTATCTTGTTCAATCTGTTGAAGGTCTTCCTTCTGTGCTGTTAAAATGCTTTTGTCCGCATCCATTAATTCCGATGCCGCACTGGCACGCTGGATGAAATCTGAAATACTATTAGACTCAAAGAATAGGTTAATCATAAGATTAACACTATTATTTTGCTGCATGGCCACTGCCCGCTGCTTCATAATCCCTTTACGGCCAAGGATTTTGTCTTCAAGCTCGACGATGTCTTCTTTTTTCTTTTCGATGAGTCTGTTCGTCTCGTCTATTTTTTCCTGAGTCGCTGCCATGGCTTCTTTGTTTTTTGTAATATAACTATATAGTGATTCTAATTCTTGCTGTATTTTTTGGATCTCTTTATTAACAACCTGTTTTTCTTGTTCCTTTTGCTCTACGATTCTTTGTTGGTCGTCAAGCGCCTGCTTGGCGTTATGTAGGGCTTCTTTACTTGTTTGTGCATATGTATTTGCAGTACCTGATACACATAACAGGGTTGTAAGTAACACGAGAATTATACGCTTTATATTCAATTGCATACGCTTTCCCCTTTCCTTAGTACTATAGTTATAACAGAACAATATGCCAGTTATGTTACAAAAATATTAAAAGAGTATCACATTTTGTCTTATAACAGAAGAAAGCGTCACTTCTGTGTCATATTTGTGTCATTTTCAAACTGAGGGTCGATCGCTTCGCGGGCACTTGAAATCGCACTGTTTTTAGTATTTTTAACAGTATTAATATTAGTAAAGAGCCTTATTGCTACCGAGGCAATTTTTTTACAGACGTTATTAGAAAGATTTTGCATGAATAGTATGTAATAACCTAAAAAATGTTAAGGAGAAACCTTGATGAAGGCGATTATCTATAATAAATACGGAACGGCTGAGGTTCTTAAACTCAAAGAAGTAGAAAAACCTACACCAAAGGACAACGAGGTACTAATAAAAGTTCAGGCTGTTTCTGTTAATTCTTGGGATTGGGAACTCCTAAGAGGCAAACCGTTCCTAGCCCGTCTTGGGGGGCTTCTTAAACCAAAGTACAAAATACTCGGCGCTGACATAGCGGGCCAGGTTGAAGCTATTGGTAAAGACGTAAAGCATTTATTACCTGGTGATGAGGTTTTCGGGGACATTTCTTGGTGTGGATGGGGTGGGTTTGCGGAATATGCATGTGCTCATGAAAATGCATTGTCGTTGAAACCAGCGAGTATGACATTCGAAGAAGCTGCGTCCATACCACAGGCGGCAGTCCTTGCCCTACAGGGACTTCGTGATAATGGAAAAATTAAGGAAGGACAAAAGGTTTTAATTAATGGTGCTGGCGGAGGTGTTGGCACGTTTGCCTTGCAGATTGCAAAATTATATGGAGCAAATGTGACATGTGTAGACAGGGCGGAGAAATTGAATATGCTTTTGTCTTTGGGGGCTGACCAAGTTATTGATTATGCCCAAGAGGATTTCACCCAAAAAGGACAATCTTATGAACTTATTCTCGATATTGTGGGAAATCGATCTATTTTCGATTTCAATCGTATATTAAATCCTAACGGCACTTATATTATGGTGGGAGGTCCCTTGCTCCGAATTTTACAATGCCTGATCACGGGACCTTTGTATTCTAAAACCTCGGGAAAGAAAATGTCTATCCTGGTCCATAAACCAAATAGAAATGACCAAAATTATTTAAAGCAGCTCTTTATGGCAGGCACAGTAGTACCTGTTATCGATAAACAATATCCGTTAAGTAAAGCTGCTGATGCTGTCCAGTATCTTGGAGAAGGACATGCCAAGGGAAAGGTAGTCATTCGTGTTGAGCATGAAAATGACCAATCTTAGAACTGGATATGTATCATGTGTACTTGTACTAGAGCATAAAACGGCACAATGCAAGAAAGATTGAAAAGTGCGTGATGTTTGTCAGAACTTCTTTTTATTTCTACTCGTCGTCCAGTTCCCTGCCCGCCATTAACACATGTACCTCCTTCTTTTTCCTTGGTATCGTATTTCGTTTCGGAATTACTTTTAAAAAAGTGACCTTGTTTCCTTCTTTAAAGGCAAAATTGCTACATATATCTAAAACTTTTTCATCGGCTAGATTCTTGTCGCCTGCTAAAACATGTAGTGACTTATTGTGGTACGTGAATTGGATGTTTTCATCACAGAAGTGGATAGAAAGATTTTTGCTGCCATCAACGGAGATGGACTGATAGGGAGTATTCTGAGTTGAGTGGGTTGAATGTTTTGAAAGACAGATTGCATCGCTAAAACCGGGTTTACTCGTAAGCTGTAATTCATTATTTCGCTTTTTTTTGCCGATAAATATTAATGAATGTTGATTTTCATCCATACAAATGGTCCTCCCAATATTACAAATAATGACATCATTATTTATTATTCGACGATAATTTCTATTTTCCTGCATTTGGGGTTTTTGAAAATTCATTTTTTCCTCGGGTTATTCGCCTGGTGTGCACCATTTACTCAATTACAATTGCTCATTTTATGCACATTTAGACCTCGGTGCTATTCATTATGCTGAGTTGGACTTTTTTTATCATATTTTAGCGAAAGGTAGGGAATTTGAAGCATATGGGACAAACTTAGCGAATTTATAAGCATTCGGGAGGCCATTTGCCCAGACGAATCGATAGCAGAGAAAGGCCCGCTTTTTTCGTTATGGATAATTTTGCGAATATTCAAAAATCCATGGTAAGCTTAAGTGTGTTACCTAAAATAAGGGAAAATAAGGGGGGAGTTTTTCAGGTGAAATTTCTGGCGAAAGGAATGTTAGTGCTGATTTTGATGTTTTCGCTTGCGGCCTGCGGGAGCGACAAAACATCGACGGATGGAATGAATTTGGTTGATGGCGGCAAGTTTACCTTTGCTGCTTCAGGTGAGTTCAAACCATTCAGTTATGTGGAAAAGGATGGCAACATGATTGGATTTGACATTGATGTTGCCGAGGCTGTTGCCAAGGAATTAGGGCTCAAGCCGGTCCAGAAGAAGTTTAAGTTCGGCGGGATTGTGGAAGGGGTTAAATCGGGGCGCTTTGATGCCGCCGTCGCCAGCCACACTATCACAGAGGAGCGTTTACAAGCGGTAAATTTCTCTACACCATACTACTACTCAGGACCACAGATCTTTGTCCGTCCCGACAGCTCATTTAAAACCCTCGATGACCTAAAAGGTAAAGAAATTGCCGTATCAAAAGGTTCCACCTATGCAGAAATAGCAGCAAAAATCACCGACAAGATTATTTTGCTCGACAGCGATGTCACCGCGCTCGAAGCCTTGAGCAAAGGAAAGCATGATGCCGTTATCACTGATTTCATCACAGGAAAAGAAGCGATTGGCGCCGGGATGAAAATTGCCGGAAAAGAGCTGCTCGGACGCAGTGAACAGGCGATTGCCGTTTCCAAGAAAAACGACAAGCTTCTGAAAGAAATTAATAAAGCGCTCGAAAAACTCCGCGAAAACGGGACGTTAACGGAAATCAGCAAAAAGTACATCGGCGAAGATATCACGAAAGATCCGGAAAAGGAATAATTGTTTCAATGGAGGACGCATGATATCCGAGGATCTTAGAGGAACTGCTTCATTGTAGGCAGCACAGTATCCGTGGTGCCAAGTGGGAATAACTGCGGCGGCGAATGCATGCAAGGTGCATTCGCCATCCTTTTTACCTCCCTGCAATCATTTTTTTCGGCGAATCCAAGATTCAAGTATAAACAAGATCCCCCTACGCCCTAGGAAAGGAGTGAAAGCCTTGGAGTGGCTCAATAAATTTATCGATTCCTATCCGGTCTTCCTAAAAGGAATGCTGCTGACGTTTGAACTGACAGCGGTCGCCATTTTTATCGGCATTTTTATCGGTTTATTTTTTGCCTTTTTAAAAATATCAAAAATCAAAATTCTCGAATGGATTGCCGATTTGTATATCTTTCTGATTCGCGGGACGCCGCTCATTGTCCAAATCTTCGTCTTCTACTATGGCTTAACTTCATTAAATATTTCGCAGTTTTCGGCGGTGGTGCTGGGGCTTGCCTTCCATAACGGGGCCTATATAGCTGAGATTTTCCGCGGCGCCATCCAATCGATCGACCGCGGGCAGATGGAAGCAGGCCGCTCATTGGGAATGAATTTGAAACTGACGTATAGAAGAATTATCCTGCCCCAGGCGCTCCGCCGGGCGATGGCGCCCCTCGGAAATCAGTTTATCATCGCCCTGAAGGACTCTTCGCTTGCCGCATTCATCGGCATGTACGAGCTCTTTAACGTCGCAACAACCTACGGCTCCAATTCGTTCGACTACATGACCTACCTATTGATTGTTGCCGTTTACTATCTAATTCTTGTGTTTATTTTTTCCATCCTTTCCCGTTACATCGAAAACCGCATGGCCATCAGCGACTAGACTTGTTAACAAGTACTTTTAAAAAAGGAGGGTGTCCCTATGGCTGATTCCATCATGGTAAAGGTTGAAACGCTCAATAAATCATTTGGTGATCTCCATGTATTAAAAAATATCGATTTGACCGTGCAGGATCGGGAGGTTGTTTGTTTAATCGGGGCCAGCGGATCGGGGAAAAGTACGCTCCTCCGCTGCCTGAATTTCCTCGAGGTTAAGGACAGCGGCACGATTTTTATTGGCGGTGAGAAAGTGGAGGAAGCTACCCATGACCTTAATCAGGTCCGGACAAGGGTCGGCATGGTGTTTCAGCACTTTCAGCTTTTTCCGCACATGACCGTCATCGAGAATATTATCGAGGCGCCTGTTCATGTGAAAAAAATCCCCAAAGACCAGGCGTATCAAGAGGCAAAAGAGCTGCTGGCGAAGGTCGGCCTCAGCGACAAGGAAAACGTCTATCCCGGCAAGCTGTCCGGAGGCCAAAAGCAGCGGGTTGCCATCGCCCGGGCGCTTGCAATGAAGCCTGATGTCATGCTGTTCGATGAGCCCACTTCCGCTCTTGACCCTGAGCTGGTCGGCGAGGTGCTTGCCACCATGAAAAAGCTCGCCTTAGAGGGGATGACAATGGTCGTCGTTACCCATGAAATGGGCTTTGCCAAGGAAGTTGCCGACTGGGTTGTCTATATGCACGATGGCCGAATTGTCGAGGCTGGGCCTCCCGACAAATTGTTTAGCAGCCCCACTGAGCAGCGGACAAAGGATTTTTTGGATTCTGTTTTGTAAATTTCCCTAGAAGACGAAACGGACAAAGGGTTTCCTGGATTCTGTTATGTAAATTGAAAGGTGAAAATCGAAGAAGCCGCTGACACGAGTTCAGCGGCTTCTATTTTTAGGCTCTGTTATAACTGAATGTTGATTTCACTGTGCTTGAATATAAACGGAAAAATTCCGTTTATATTGGGAAATACCCATATTTCCTTAAAAATAAAGGGAGTTTTTCCGTTTATATTATCCAAATCGTTGGATTTTGTCTTATTTTGAGCAGTTAATCGGAAAATCTCCGCTTATATCTGCTTCTTAAGCTTCCTCTATATACATTAGCCGGAAATTCTCCGCCTATGAATTCTCGTACCACACGAAAACCAACAATAAATAACAACAGAACCATTTTAAAAAAAAACAGGGGAATCTCCCCCTGCGTGTTAATTAAATATAACCAAAAAGTTCAACCTTTTTGTACTTCAACCGGCATTTTCAAAACCGTTTTGCTATTTGTCTTACAGCGATTTCTGTTTTCTATGCTCGTATTTGTAAGTGTCCAAGTTTATCAGGATTCGCCACCATAAAGATCCGAGCGATTTGGTTTGCCTGGAATTCAAATGAAAGCACATATGCAACGGTACCATTAATAGTTAAGATAACCCCAGGGCTGCCGTTTACATCTTTAAATTCTAGTTTATAGTCTTCAGGAAGCTTTTTTAGAATACTTGAGAATAAAGAGATGATACGTGCTGACGTGTATATCGGTTTCAGTGCAGCTGTTACTTTACCGCCACCATCAGAGATAAATACAGCATCTGTTCGTATTAATTCCAGCATTTTTTCAATATTGCCTTTTTGCAGTGCAAGTGTAAACTGCTCGATACTGGACTTCATGGATTGAAAATCAAGAGTGGAAGCTTTGGGACCGCTGGTGATGCTTTTTTTTGAGCGATGGTAGATCTGCCTGCAGTTGGTTGCGGATTTCTCAACGATATCTCCAATTTCTTCATAACTGTACTGAAATACTTCTCGTAAAAGAAAAACTGCACGTTCCACCTCAGATAACTGCTGCAAAAGCAAAAGATAGGCTGTTGAAATGGATTCCTTCATCAAATACAGATGAGTTGGGTCGTTTGCTTCTTCGACAATTGGTTCAGGCAGCCACTCGCCAACATAAACCTCGCGCTTACTAGCCGCAGAACGCAATTTGTCTATTGAGCTGTTCATAACCATCCTGCATAAATAAGCTTTTTCATTTTCAATCTTCTTTTCGTTATCCAAACGGCTAAAAGCAAGGAATGACTCATGGATAATATCCTCTGCGTCCATGACACTCCCTGTCATTCGATAAGCAATCGCAAACAATAAAGGTTTGTAAATTTGGTAGAGCTCAGCAGTTTCCAAAACGGTTACCCTTCTTTCACTAAGAACAGTTCGTTCGTTTTTAAAATCTGCAGCGCGGCCCGCTTCCCGCTGGCCACAGCAGCATCTGCTAATACTTCTTCATGTCCACCCCAATCCCCTGCTATATATATGCCTTTCATTTGCGGTATAGCCGGGCCTGGATTTTCACTTCGTTTCATATGAGGAAAATCATGAACTACGGAGATTTTTGGTAAAAATTGTTGTTCCACTACTTCTTTTCGCCAATCAGGATGAAGCAAGTCCATAGCAGCCTCTAATTGCTCTTTATCTGCGTGTGGATGAACGGATTGGTCTAGCGGGTTATGGTATTTAACCAGGCTTACAACAATTGTGCCATCTTCACTTAGTTTGGCTGCTCTCGATTGATTCGTGAAAAACAAAGATTGATCAAGTCCTAAGGCAAATTGATTATGAGGATTAGGTAATTTTTTCAACCCTAAATCCAAGCAGCTGGCTGTAACCGGAATTGCCTGTTCGGCCCATGTCCGTAGTGATGTGTAGTCTGACCCCTTGATCATTTTCAATGCTTCCTTCGGGGGCGCCGTTATGATGCAGTCAGGGACATTATATAACTCCCCATCTGAGCATCGTATGCTTTGAGACTGTTCATGATGTTCAATTTCTATTACATTTTTACTGTAGTTAAATTCCACTCCAGCCCCCAGCGCCTGTTTCTTTAGCTTTTGAATGATTGTTTCCCAACCTCCGTCCACGTATAAGACTCCGTTTAATCCGCGTTTCACCTGCTTCAAAACTGGTTTTGCGCTCTGGAGTGTTGGAGCGCTGATATAAGTGGTCAATCGACATAATGAATAAAAAATATGCCTTACCATTGGGTCACTAATTTCCGCTTCTGCCCAGTCACTCAAACTTACATCTGGAATGGAATCAATGTTGCCCTTCATAAGCTTCAACATTAATTTCGAAAACACGATTTTAGCTTTCCATGATAAAAGTGACGAGGACAAAATGGAAGAAAAATCAGTCGGAATTGTATAGACTGCATTTTTCCAAATTCCTTGAATTTGAACGGACTTTGCGGCATCTTTCCCCGATAGAGATATCCCTAGTTCTGTTAGAATCTTCATTGCCTTCCCTTCTAAATACAAGCCATGGGCTCCCAAATTCATCAAAACCCCATTTTTATTATTGGTCATCGCTCTTCCGCCGAGGCGGTTTGATTTTTCCAAAACCACTACCTTTTTTCCATCTCTCGCCAAAAAATTCGCTGCTGTCAATCCAGCAAGCCCGCCACCGATGATGGCAACATCAAAGTTATTCATAAAAAAATCCCCTCCTAATTTTCGTTCTGTAATCAAAACGAATGAGGCGGGGCTTTTGTGACATCAACGATAGATTTTTTTTAAAAAAAATCGAAGAAGCCGCTGAACATTTTGTCAGCGGCTTCTTTTTAAAAAAACAGGGGGGGTTTTTCTGTTAGTTTACCCCCTGCAGTGAATTTTAAACCTTTTCCAATAAAAAAAATTCCGGCAATTTTCTGCCGGAAAAATGAGGACGCCGCGGGGAGATGTTTGATTCTCTTTAACTACTAATTTTAAATTCGGAGGTGATTTTCCATAAAACTCGCCAGCAAGCGGCTCAAATGATGCAAAACAGAGGCGATTTTTTTGAATGGGACTGGCATTTACGAAATTTTCGAATGGCACAGGCAGTGGCGATTTTTTCGAATGGCACAAGCAGTGACGATTTGGCGGAAAACACATTTCACTGACATTGGCCATTCTCCCAATGAATCGGCCTTTCCAGTTTAAACATGAACGGGAATGTTTTCTCTAGTTTTGTGCGGATGTCTGGAGTAAATTCTGATGGGGCCTCTTTCCCTAAGTTCAAACTGCTGCTCCTTTATGATCGATTCCAGCTGGCTGACGCGTTTTTGCAGACTGTCGACATTTTGATTGGCTTTTCCGACCATCTTAATTAAACTTTCAAGCAGCTGCTCCAATTTGTAGGCATCGTCATCATGATTAACCAATCGGCACTTCCTCCCTTTTTTGCTCAGTGTTGGCGACAACCGGCTTGGCGCCCAAGAAGCGGATGGTTTCGGCGATCACCTCGGTGACGTACACCCTTTTCCCCTCTTTGTTTTCGTAATTCCGGGTTTGCAATCTGCCCGTGATTCCGACGACGGAACCCTTGCGGCAATATTGGTGCGTGTTTTCAGCGGCCCTGCGCCAAAGTGTGCACTGAACAAAATCGGCCTCAATCTCACCATTTTGGTTCCGGTAGTGGCGATTCACCGCTAGCGTAATGTTGGCGACCGACGTCCCTTCTGTCGTCTTTTTTAATTCCGGGTCCCTGGCCAATCGACCGACAAGTGTGACCTGATTGATCATGCATCCATCTCCTTTTCGCTTGATGGTTTTAGCATAGCTTCTTGGCTCCATGGTTGTAAAACCGCGAAAAAGTCCTTATCAAGGGGTGAATTTACTTGATAATCAGCTTATCAAGGGGGTTTTGGTCAAATGAGCAGGACTTTTGACTCACAACAGCTTTTATTCAAATTTCGACAAATATTTTTCGACATTTGCTTCTGCCTAACGTGTGTTATAATTTAGGGAAAAATAAACAGGAGGCCGCCATGAAATCTTTTAAGTTATACTCATTGGAAGTTGTCGAGGACGATAAGTCGGTGGAAGTTCCGTTAACCGATGGCTTAATTATTAATAAGGAAGACGACCGCTACACCTGGCTGCTTGAGACTTATACAGATTTGTCCCTCTATGATTATTTTAAAAAAATATCTGAGCAAGACCGCGACATCATCGTCGAAGCCGTTATTACCAAAAAGGAAAACGACCCGGCCTATTTTCAAACGAAAATTTGCTCATTGACGAAATTTGAAAATCATATCAGCGTTTTATTTGAGGGCCATCTGCGCCGTAATAAAAGTGACTACGCCGAGCTGTTGCTCGATGTGCTTCTTCAAAAAGGCCTCAATGGTCCCGAACTTCTCAACGAATTCCGTGAAAAGATGAAGAGCAAGCCGAAGATCAAAGTGAACAATCGCTAATGTTTGCAAAGCACAGGAGCTGGACAATTCTCAAAAAAATCGATTAAAAAAACAGGCCTCGTATTTTATTAAAAAATACGAGGCCTGCCTTTTCCCAGTTTCCACATTCGAAAGTTGGTTTATTCCTTTTTTCCGCCAAGTGCAAAGGTAATTTCCGCTTCGCAGGCGATCTCGCCGTCAACTGTTGCAACTGCTTTGCCCTTGCCAATCGGTCCGCGCAGGCGTACGATTTCCACTTCAAGTCGAAGCTGGTCGCCCGGCTTCACTTGGCGCTTAAATCGGCAATTGTCGATTCCGGCAAAAAACGCCAGCCGCCCGCGATTTTCCTCTTTTTTCAAAACAGCGACAGCCCCGACCTGCGCAAGTGCTTCGACGATTAAAACGCCAGGCATAACCGGATAATCAGGAAAATGCCCATTGAAAAACTCTTCATTCGCCGTAACATTTTTAATTCCAATCGCCCGTTTTCCTTCTTCCACTTCCAAAATTCGATCCACTAGCAAAAACGGATAACGGTGCGGGATAATTTCTTTAATTTGATCAATATCAAGCATGTGATTTAGTACCTCCTACTAAGAACAAGTATTTATTACCTATTCTACTATTAATGGTGCACAAAAGGGAAGGGCTTTCTCCCCCTTCCCTTTTATTAATTGGCTCTGTTAATAGTGAATGTTGATTTCCGTTCCAGGCGCGAGCGGTTCGCGGGGCGGGCGGTGAGCCTCCTCGGCGCTAAAGCGCCTGTGGGGTCTCACCTGTCCCGCTGCTCCCGCAGGAGTCTCGCGCCTTCCACTCCAATCAACAATGTGCTTTAACACAGCCTATTAATTATCCAAAAAGCCATCCTGATTGTGCCTATCCCACGCCTATTTCCCTTTATCCACTAAATCACGAATATGCGTCCAGGTTGACTCCTTAAATACATCTGCGACTTTCCCATTCCCAAGCACACCGTAGCCAACCACGGCTCCAGCTGTCAACCCGACGACGATGGATATCATTAATAGTAGAAGACGAAGCCAAATCGGAATCAGGCGGATGCGGACTCGTTTATTCTTTTGAGCTGCCGCTTTTTCTCCGCTTGCCTTCTTCTCATGGGCAGTTACCTTTTGCTGCGATTCATACTTTGCCTTTTTGTATTCTTCTCTCGTCTTCGCCTGTTCCTGGCTTATATTATTTACAGACATTTATTAATTCCCCTTTGGCAGAAATCCGTTCAAACGACGACACCGATCCCCAGTTTGTTCATGCATATAATAACTATTTCTATTTTTTATCTCTTTTTTTAAAAAAATTCCCATGTAATCATTCTATTATAAAATATTATTCCTAATTACAGATTAACTTTTTGCAGAAAAAAGTCAATCCCTGCAAAAAATGTGCAATATTTGCTGATTCCGCCATTTTTCCAGGAGGGAAAAGCCGATAAATTTGGGCAAAATAAAAAGCCCAATGATCTAGGCTTGTTCTGCCTGTTTCATTAGACTTTTTGCGCGATGAAACCTTGATGGCCGAAAGTCTTCGGCACGGTTCCTCGTTCTATTTTTAAAAAAAGCTCTTACCCTAACTTCCGGTTCGGAATGCGGTCAATATTATCAAGCATGATGCCTGTTCCGATTGCCACGCAGTCCATTGGATTTTCCGCCACAAGGACTGGAACCTTAAGCTCGTCAGCAAGGAGCATGTCAATGCCGTGGAGCAAAGCCCCACCACCGGTTAAAATCACGCCGCGGTCAATGATATCGGCAGAAAGCTCTGGCGGAGTGCGCTCAAGAACGCTTTTTGCAGCCTGAACGATAACGGCAACCGATTCGCGCAAGGCACCCTCGATTTCCTCAGAACGAACTGTAATCGTGCGCGGCAGACCGCTGACCATGTCACGGCCGCGAATTTCCATTTCTTCCGAGCGTGAACCCGGGAAGACGGTGCCGATATTGATTTTTATATTTTCAGATGTGCGTTCACCGATCAACAGCTTGTACTCGCGTTTGATGTAGTTGAGAATTTCCGTGTCAAACTTGTCGCCGGCCATTTTGATGGAAGAAGAAGTGACGATATCGCCCATTGAAAGAACCGCAACATCGGTCGTTCCTCCGCCGATGTCGACAACCATGTTCCCACTTGGCTGGAAGATGTCCATCCCGGCGCCAATTGCAGCCACTTTCGGCTCTTCTTCAAGATAAATCTTTTTGCCGCCGCTTTTTTCAGCAGCTTCTTTGATGGCCTTTTGCTCAACGCTGGTGATGTTCGTCGGGCAGCAAATCAAAATCCGCGGCTTCGATAAAAAGCCTTTCACGTTTAACTTATTAATAAAATGCTTCAGCATTGCTTCTGTTACGTCAAAGTCAGCGATGACGCCGTCTTTCAACGGGCGAATCGCGACAATATTCCCAGGTGTACGTCCGACCATGCGGCGGGCCTCTTCACCAACCGCTAGAACGCGGTTTGTATTTTTATCAATTGCTACGACAGAAGGCTCATTCAAGACAATTCCACGGCCCTTCACGTGAATCAACACGTTCGCCGTTCCCAAATCAATTCCAATATCCCTTGCAAACATTCTCTTTTCTTTCCTCCTCAAAGCGGAATTCCACATGCATTTCCTAATTGTTTATTGTATCATATTCAATAAAATTTCCATACTTTTAATGAAAAAAGTTGTAAATATTTGCAGAAAATTGTCGGAATAGTTGGGAAACGGACAAAACTTTTTCATTGTATAAAAAAAGCCAGTTTGAGTTGCCGCTATACTGGCAAATGATATCCGGATCAGCACAAAGTTTGCTTAAAAAAAAGCCAGTTCGAGTTGCCGAACCAGCTGCAGATTGAAACCCTTTTTAAATTGGATTCTTTCGATTCCTTCCTAAGAAGAGGCTTTGCTTATTTGACAGGCTCGCCTTCCTTTTCTTCTTTTTGGTATTTCATTTTGGTCGCCTCTCCACCCCGGAGGTGACGGATCGATTTATGATAATCTAAAATTTCTTTTACCTCGTTTGCCAGCTCTGGATTAATTTCAGGAAGTCTCTCGGTTAAATCCTTATGGACTGTACTTTTGGATACGCCAAACTCCTTCGCAATCACGCGAACCGTTTTCCTCGTCTCCACGATATACTTTCCAATCTTGATAGTTCTCTCTTTGATGTAATCGTGCACACTCTCGCCCTCCCTAATATGGATGTGAGAAGTGTGAAATAAGGGCCCGCTTATCACCTCGACCAATACTGCTCCGCACACTGTCCGCCCCACAACGTCCACCCCACGCGGACAAATGTCTTTTTGTGGTGCCTGACACCAATAACACTATTTACACCATTTACACTATGCGGCTGAAGGTATCTAACCTTCTGATTTACAATGAATAATCATGTCCCCGACTGGATACCCGCTAACTTCAAACGACTCCTCACCTCAAACACTCTCTTTGTAAAGGTTTGTAACCATTTTATTAGCTTGGATACGGGTTTATGCACAAAATCCACATTCTGGACAAGTCAATTCTAGAGTCTTCTGAAAATAGGACAATTTTACTTTTTTCGACATTCCGCTAAAAGCATGGGGCGCCTGCGATTTTCTAGGAAATACGCTGGTTGTCGCATTATTTCCTGAGAAATTTGTCGAGCGAAAAAATTATTCTAAATGCTGATGATGTGGGAATTTCTAATAAAACTGATTTGGCGTTCCATTTCTTTGCTTTCCTTAAAAATACATTTAAAAAGCACGACTAGTCTTTTAGGCAGGGGTGGACAAAGTTGGGCTCGACCTAATTTGTCTTCTGCCATAAATTGTTATTCCGATCTGTCTTACGGGCTCTATTCCTTTTCCAAATGAAATTTGTTTCATTTGCCATTATAATAAAATAGTTATGCGGTTCTTTCTGTGTAAGAACATAAACGATTGTGGGGGAAACTTACCGTGACACCATTTACCGAAAACGTCATTGAAATCATCCGCAGCATTCCCGAGGGTAAGGTGATGACCTACGGCCAGATTGCTGGGCTTGCTGGAAGCCCCCGTGCTGCCCGCCAGGTCGTCCGCATCCTGCATTCCATGAGCAGGGCACATCGCCTTCCCTGGCACCGCGTCATTAACGCTAAGGGGCAGATTGCGCTTCAAGATGATGAGTCTTACAACGAGCAGCTCCTATCGCTTGAGGCAGAGGGTGTGGAAGTAGGTTTGAACGGGTTGATTGATTTGGGGAAATACCAATGGAATCCTTATAATAAATAAAAAATAGATGCGGACAACATTTTTTTCAAAATAGTTGATCGCATCTATTTTTGTTGTTTGGAAATGCAGCCGAGACGCGGAGCCTGTAAACTGCCCCCCACATCCCACATCGGGTGCCTGACACTTTTTTCCAAATTATCTCAATTTCATGTAAATGTTTTTTACTTTTTCTACTGGTATTTGTGAACCGCCGCGTCCCTGGACATCTTCGACCATCATCGCGATCATTAGGCTTGGCACGTTTGTATTATAAGCGATGAACCAGCCGTTTTCCGTTCCGGTTTCGCCCTGCTTCTGCTTGATCTCCGCGGTGCCTGTTTTTCCTGCAAGCGGGTAGTCCGCCATTTCCGCGCGATGGGCCGTCCCGCCCGCATCCGCGACGACCTTCCGTAAATCAGCGGCAATCAGCGCGGCCTGTTCACTCGGAACTAGCGCCTCCTTCAATACCTGGGTCCGCTGCTCCGTATCCAGTAAAATTGGCTTAATCATATTGCCATTATTGACAAACGGTGTATAGGAAGATAACAAATGAACAATGCTCATTTGGATTTTTCCCTGACCATAACCTGAGTCAGCGAGCGCAATTTCGCTCCCCAGCTCGCCTATTGTCGATGTCGCAAGCGGGTATGGAAAGTCAAACTTCTCTTCAAAACCGAACTTCTTCAGTCCGTCCACAAATGCATCCTTCCCAATTTTCAGCGCCTTCTGTGCAAAATAAATATTATCGGAAAACACGAGTGCTTTTTCCAGATTTACCGGGTCGGTCCCCGCATGCACCCGCGTTACAAAGTAGCCGCCCCACGATTTATCCTTTTGCCATTTCGCCCCAAGGATGGCCTCTTGCTCTCCCGGATTGAGGGCACCGCTCTCAAGTCCCACCGCAGCCGTGATTGGTTTCATCACAGACCCCGGCGCATAACCTTGGGAAAAACGCGTGGTTAACGGCTGGCGTGCATCCTCCTGCAGCGCTTTCCACTCATCCGCTGAGAAGCCAAGCGACGCCTGGTTTGGATCAAATGACGGGCTGCTGACAAGCGCCAGCGTTTCCCCATTCACAGGGTTCATCGCTGCCGCAGTGCCTGCAGGTGCCCCTCCTGCTGCGTTCGCCGCTGGCGCCGTACCTTCAGGTGCTCCTCCTTCCGGATTCGCAGCACCAGCTCCGCCAATCTTCGCACTCAATTCCGCATAAATCACTTCCTGCAAATCGGCATCGATGGTCAGCTTGACGTCCTTTCCATCGACGACCGCCTTTTCCGCGAGCACTACATCAGCGTCGTCACCCTTCTTTTTAATGATGATCTTGACGCCGCTTTCGCCCTTCAGCTCCTCGTCCAACACTTGCTCAAGTCCTCTTTTTCCAATCACATCCTGGCTGGTGTAGCCCTTGTCCTTCCGCTTCGCCAGCTCGTCCGCCGTAATCGCACCGACATAGCCCACAAGCTGCGCCGACGCCTCCTTATAAGGGTAAATCCGCGCATCCACCTTCCGGGTCTGCACCGGTCCTAGCGCGACCAGCTGTGCAATCCGCTCCTTGTCATCCATTGACACCTTTTTCAGTGGCACAAATAGCTCCGGCTTCACCCAGGTCGCACTCAGCGCCTTGTTGATCTGCTCTGGGGTCATTTTTAACAGCGAAGCTAACGGCTCGATTTCAGCCGCCTCAAGCTTGCCGGCGACCACGCCTACCTCATACACCTGGCCATTCACCGCCAGCCCCGTGCCGTTGCGGTCGAGAATCTCGCCCCGTTTTGGCGTGATAGTGCTCAGACCAATCGTGTCCCCTTCCTGCAATTTTGGAAAAATATACTCGGTGTTCCAGTCTACATACCAATTCTTCTTATCGTCTCGTTCTTCCTTTTGCAGCTGGGCTTTCTGGGTGAATTGAATCGTTCCTGCGATGCTGTTCATTTTAGCGTTAAAAGAATAGCTTGCCTGTTCTAGATTCTTCTTTGTATCCTTTTTTGGCTTTTTGAAGTCAATCTTGAGGTCAGTAATCTGAAGATCTTCGTAGATTTTTTGATAGCGGCTTGTAAATTCTTCTTTGGTGATTTTCTCTTTTGCATCATTTGAAAGGTAATCATACATCTTAGCAAACTTTTGCTGATTCCATAGAGCTATGTACTCGGCGAATCGATCCTCCGGCGTAGGTTCCTTACTGCAGCCAGCAAACACAAAAACCAGCAGCAAAACCAAAACCAACACCCCCGCAAACTTCCTCACCCAAACCCCTCCTTTTAATACCATTCTAACATATATGCACGTACTAACAGTAGTAATACAACAAAGGGTGTCAGGCACCACAAAAAGACATTTGTCCGCGTGGGGTGGACACTGCCGGTGGAAGCTACCATTTTGCGGCGCTAAATTGAGGCTTTTTTCCTTTTGGGGATAAAAAAAAAGAGGAAAGTATTCCCCTTCCCCTTTGGTGCGATTTTATGAGTTTTTCTTTTCTGTCGTGTTTGTTTTTTCGTCTTGTCCGTCAGAGGACTGTTCGTCTTCTGCAGACTTTTCTAGGTCTTCAAGCTTTTGCTGTGTTTTTTGGCTTGGAGTCTCGATTGATTTTTTTTCATTCGAAGACTTGACTTCCTGTAACGCGCTCAACGATTTACCAAAATAGCTCGTTGGGTTTACGGCCACACCGTCTTTGCGGATTTCAAAATGTACATGTGTTCCAGCTTTTTCATTAAACAAGCTTTGCCCAGCCTTAGCAAGGACATCGCCTTGTTTTACTTGTTCGCCAGCCTTGACCTTTATGTCTTTAACCGATTGATATTGTGTGACAATCCCTTTGTCGTGTTCAATTTCAATAACATTCCCAAGAACAGGGTCATCCTCGACACGAGTGACAGTCCCGCTTAATGCTGCAACAACATCAAAGCTTTCGCCGTCTTTCACGGTAATGTCGATACCAGTGTTTGGCTGATACCTATTATTGTAAAATACTAACGCCGCTTCCTGGTCTTCTTCTTTACCATTGAACTCATAGAATTTCATCTTGACGACAGCATCATCAGCCTTAGCCACTGGCATTTTGAAGCTTTCTAATGGTTTGTTAACTTCAACAGCTTTCGGCGGGTTCTTTTTACCAGTGAGATCAGTAGACTTATAATTGTACTTGTCTGTGTTGCTGCTGCTCGCTTGATACCATAGAACCCCGGTTAAAATGATAGCTGCACTTGCGATATAAATAGCTGGAAATACCCAACGCTTTTTGAAAAAGCGCTTTACGCTGGAACTTTGAGAAGATCGTTTGTTTTCTTCCTCTCTCATTTTCATCACCTCAGCAATCATTCTGAACAGATAAGTAGAATTATATACACTAGTCAAAAAATTTTTTTAAAACTTATTTTTCGACAACGGCTATGTTTTTATGCATGAAGGTGAAAAAAATTTTTTCCTACCTAAAAGAGAAGCGATCCAATCGGTTCCGGCGACGGTGCTGGCCTGTATATCTCCGTCTGAAATCAGTCAGGTGTGCCCCCGAATCGATTTCCCGCCCCCCTCTCTTTAATAGAGTTAGTGGTTGTTTTTGCTAGTCTTGGCTTTCGGGTTACGGCTATTGGTTTTCTTTCCGTAGGTTCATTATAATTGCCTTTCTAAAGGACTTTATGATTTACTGTCCACTTTTGCCCAGTTAATTTCCACTTTTCCTCTTTTACTATCCACTTCCCAAAATCCACCCCCAAACAAGCAAAAAAGCCAGGCGATAAGCCTGGCTCAAGGTAACTTTCCACTATTTCTGCGCTGTAAGCGTCGCGAGCATTGTATCTGCTGAAGTAATTTCGACACCTTGATAATAGTGCTTCACAATTTTTTTA
This sequence comes from Neobacillus sp. NPDC058068, assembly GCF_042885335.1. Taxonomy (NCBI): domain Bacteria; kingdom Bacillati; phylum Bacillota; class Bacilli; order Caryophanales; family Bacillaceae; genus Neobacillus; species Neobacillus sp. NPDC058068. Next base: position 76,609 of record NZ_JBHVSI010000006.1, read on the forward strand.
TAATCCGCGCCTTCCGCTGCCATGCCGTTTGCTCCATACTGGCTCATGCCGACGCCGTGGCCGAAGCCTTTCGTGTTGATGACAATATTGTCACCCTTGCGCTCCCAGGAAAAGTCAGACGATCTCAAATCAAGTTTTTCCCGGATATCCTTTCCAGTCAGCACCTTCCCATTGAAGTCAACCTTCCCGACGCGTTTTCCGGTCGTTTTTTCCACAACCTTCCCGATTGTTCCACCAGAGCCAATTTTCACGCCCAGATTCTTTTCAAATTCCTTAATCGACAACACTTTTTGAAAATTAAACTTTGGCGAGCTTTTATCCCATGGACTTGAAACACTTCTTAAATAGGGGTAGGTTCCTGACCAGTAATCTTCTGAATTTTCCGTGTAACCGTTGCTTGTCGAGAAAAATTGCGCCGCTATTACCTCGCCCTTATAGGTTATCACTTGCCCGCTTGTTGCCCGGACTGCATCTAAAATCTTCTTCCTCTTCTCGTCGTACTTCGCTCCCCAATCCTTTTTCAATTGATCGTCACTCTTGTAGGCTTGGTGGATGGGGGTATCCGTAACCTGGGAGCCCTTTGGCGTTCCCAGCGTGTCCTTCGTTATTAATCTTTTTACGATATAGGTTCTCGCTGTTAGTGCCTGTGCCTTGAGTGCTTCTTCCTTAAACTCCACTGGCATCTCAGCCGCCACCACACCGACAAGATAATCTTCTAATGGGACATTTTCAATTTTCGATTTCGCGGAACGATAGACGGCGACTTCAACCGCTGGGTCTGCGGCCGACACGGCTGCCTGCGTTTCTTTTGCCGGGGGGCCAGCCTTTTTGATTATATCCTCTCCCAGTTTTCCGCTAGCACGGTGTTCCCCCGAAAACGGTAATACAAGCACTGCGGGAATAATCAAGGTCAAGGCAATGAGAAGCGATCCTAGTACGATGAGTGGTTTGATTTTTTTCATGAAAGTGCCTCCAGTTTGTTTTTTAAAGTTCACAGCCCGCACCTGCACCCGGACTGCATCTCCTTAAAACATATGGAAGCGGACAAGCATTTAGTACAGATTTTTTATCAAAAAATGCAATTGGTGTCAGGCACCCTGTTCCAGTAAAAGGAAAATGGTGTCAGGCACCAAATCCCATTAAGTGGAAAAAAACAACCCTACACCAACACCAAATCCCATTAAAAGGAAAACAGTGCCTGACACCATTACAACCACTAAACCCACACAAAAACAACAGGACCTAGCTTCTGCTAGGTCCTGTTGTTTATTTTGTTTGTTATGCGTTCATATCCGATACGTAGTTTTCCACTTCGATAAAGGTTTCTTCTTCTTCTTTCACGCGTTCGATGTCAGCGCCTAAGCCTGCTAGCTTGCCGTGGAAGTTCACGTAGCCGCGGTCTAAGTGTTTTAATTCGGTTACGCGGGTTACGCCTTCCGAAACCAAGCCGGTTAAAATTAACGCCGCTGCTGCCCGGAGGTCAGTTGCTGAAACTTCCGCGCCCTGCAAATTCGATAAGCCATTTAAAATGACGGAACGGCCTTCAATTTTAATATCGGCATTCATCCGCCGGAATTCTTCGACGTGCATGAAACGGTTCTCAAACACCGTTTCCGTAATCATGGATGTGCCCTCTGCACGAAGCAGTAATGCCATCATTTGCGATTGCATGTCAGTTGGGAAGCCTGGATGCGGCATCGTTTTAATGTCAACTGCCTTTAAGCGCTCAGGACCGATGACACGGATGCCATCCTCTTCCTCGATAATCTTAACTCCCATTTCCTCCATCTTGGCAATCAAGGAAGAAATGTGTTCAGGAACTGCGCCTTGTACCAATACATTTCCGCCAGTAATCGCCGCGGCTACCATGAAGGTACCTGCTTCGATTCGGTCAGGAATAATGTTATGTTCTGCGCCAAATAATACATCGACGCCTTCAATCTTTAATGTTCCAGTGCCAGCGCCGCGAACGCGTGCGCCCATTTTATTCAGGAAGTTTGCCAAATCAACGATTTCTGGTTCTTTTGCGACGTTTTCAATGATGGTCGTGCCCTGTGCAAGGGTCGCAGCCATCATAATGTTTTCTGTGGCACCAACACTTGGGAAATCCAAGTAAATTTTTGCTCCTTTTAAACGGCCGTCTACCTCCGCTTCGATAAAGCCATTTCCTACCTTCACCTTCGCACCCATTGCTTCAAAGCCTTTCAGGTGCTGATCAATAGGCCGGGATCCAATCGCACAGCCGCCTGGAAGAGCAACTCGTGCTCGGCCATTACGTGCCAGTAACGATCCCATGACAAGGACAGACGCGCGCATTTTTCGAACATATTCGAACGGCGCTTCATCTTTTAACTCTCTGGATGCATCAACTACAACTGTATTGTTTTCAAACACCACTTCAGCATGTAAGTTGCGTAAGACTTCATTAATTGTATATACATCGGAGAGTGTAGGTACATCACAAATTACACTTTTTCCATCACTTGCTAATAATGTTGCAGCGATAACAGGCAGGACGGCATTTTTTGCACCTTCAACTTTTACCGTTCCGTGAAGCCTTTGTCCGCCGCGGACGATGATCTTTTCCAAGAGTATTCCCCTCCGCGTCCATTTTCTCTATATTAATATTCAATCGTAATGATTGGTGTGCCAACTACGATAGTAGTCTTTGCGCCCAATCGTTCGTAGCGTAAGCCAATTTGTAAATTCATGTTATTTTTTCGATTATCTATGAAGCCTGTAAACATAGGCGATGTCGCCGAAACAGACATGAAAGTCTCCTCTTTTAACGCTTCGATTTCTGTTGCATCAAAGCCAGACAGCAACTTGCTTAAAGCCGCAGGTAAAGCCGAATCAATCTTATCACTGACGACGCCTTTCATACAAGAGAAAACTGTTGGTTTTCCTCGAAATATGTCGGTAAGCCTATTTTTAAATTGTTTGGTTGTGAAAAAGGTCTCAGACGACTTGTTCCACTCTTTTCCGTTGACACTATATACTATATACGCATTGACAGGTTGTTTTGTGTGGGTTGCCATAATTTGAAGCTTTTCGCTGTGGTGGTTAGCTGTTGGAGATACTGCTGTCGCTTCCCATTTCTGGCTGGTATTTGTTTCTGACCAATCCCAATCGGGAAACACTTGTTGAAGCTTTTTCGCGTATTCCTTCACTTCTTGCTCACTTTTCATGCCGGTTATATGCTCTCTTGCATAAAAAGTCCATTCATTGAGCAGAATATTCTCGGCTTGTAAAACTTTGCCGATTTTCGCCAAGTCATGATTGCTTTTTTGAAAAAATAAACCGTCGACGCCATTCGGGCCGCCCTTAGCTTCAATTGTCTGATTCCCAATAACAACCAGTATAAAACTTATCATTGAAATCATGCATAAAAGAATCTTACTATTTCTGTTCATCTCCGTACTCCCCCTTACTACCATTGTTACCAGGAAGGAGAACAGCATACTTGGGAAATGTCGTCACTTTTAGACAAATTTCAATTTTAAGACATACTTATCTTTCCACATAAAAAAGATTGTACTCAAAATATCCGCAAAAGGGAACATGTAAGAATACCTAAATTTTTTCCAGTTAAGTATGTACCTAGAGGCAGAGCCTACCTAATTAAACAGTATTGGCAGCTGCCGTGACCACTGGAGATAATCAAGGAAAAAGTTACTAACAGATGATCCAATGAAAATGGCTAACAATATATACAGCAATCGCCCCTGAAAGATGTGGTTTGCCTTTAGCAGCTTATCTAGGCGAATCGCCTGCAGCGCCCACCATGAAATCGCAATAAACAGTAAGTGCGACACAATGCTTAACAGCGCTAATTGGCCAAAGTCATTTATCATTCCGCTTCCTCCTTTTTACACACAATGATTATTCTACCATACTTGACGGATGAAAGCCGGAAAAGTTTCGTTTTAGGTCATATTTGGAAAATTGAAAAAGCTGGACATAGGAAACAGGCTCCGTGTCCCGCTCTTAGCGGAGACACGGAGCCTGCCCCCTCGTCCCACCCTAGTTCGCTTTTGAAGCGACAACAATGACTTTTCCTAGGTCCAATTCTTTTTCATATCGCTCGGCTTCGGCATCTGATGCTCCCAAGGACTCCAGCTTCGCGCGGAGTTCATCTCCCCTGGTCCGAAAGAAGTTGGCCACAGAATCAAACACACCTTGTTCGCCGACACCAATATCATTGATATCGAGGTTATCTGTTAGGTCTTCAGAGCGTTTTTTATCGTGAGCCAATAAATAAATCTCATCCTTCTTGTACCCCTGCTCGACGAAATGTTCAATTTCCTGTCTTGCTTCGACACCATTTTCGACTACTTTTACATTTTCCATTTTTATTCCTCCTTCGTATTTAAAACAGGGGTCTGACCCCCAGCGTGTTAACGCGGTAATGCAGCTGTGGTCTGGCCCCTGTTTCGTATTTAACCGTTTTTTGAAAAATTAAAACCACTTTCCGACAATCTTCTAATTTTTCCATTCAGGTTAGTAACCAATCCATCATGGGTATATAAGAAAATAATCGCTGGGATTATTAATGGAGGTGTTTAATATGAAGAAACTGTTATGTAAATATTGTGGGAATGCGGAATTTTATGTGGTAAATCTTCACGAAACGGTCTGCAAATGCGGTTTGCGCTTAACGAAGCTTAGTGATTATCGGCGGGAAGGAACGAAACCAGCGGAATATCCCAGCCAAAAACAGCAAGCCGATCTCATTTCAAAAATTAGCATTTTAAAACGGGAGATTGACAAATGTCTCGACGAACGGGAACAAGAAGGTTTTCACCAGTTGTCATTGGAATTAAAGGGCTGCGAGGAGGAACTTCTACAATTGGAGGATACAGCTGACCAAGATCATTTCGCGAAAAGCCTGAAAGACAACAAAGATTGGTCTAATGGCAGTGACATTATTTTCTAGGTTTATGTTTTTTAGCACCGGGGTACTTACTTACCGTGCTTGATTTTCAAATAAGGAGAGGAGAGATTTTTCATGGGATTTATTTGGTCATTAATTATCGGAGGCATCATCGGCTGGCTGGCCGGACTCATCCTTGGACGTGACGTACCAGGAGGTATTATCGGAAATATTATCGCCGGGTTTATCGGGGCATGGCTTGGTTCATTCCTATTAGGCGGCTGGGGACCAGTGATTGGCGGATTTTACTTCATTCCCGCACTCATCGGCGCAATCGTCCTAGTTTTCATCATAAGCCTCATCTTAAGAAATGTAAAACGACCTGCATAAAACCGATACAAAAAGAGACTGCATACAGCTGCAGTCTCTTTTTTTATTGTTGTTGCCTCTGACTCGCCTCATAATATACCCGAAAACAACTTAGCGAAGGATTCCTTCCATTTGACAGCCATGCCTCGTTTATAAAATTCAACGGGGCGGATCCGCCGGCTTTCCTTTAGATCTTCCTCAAATTGTGCCGTTAAATCATGGATGGAATCTGTGCCTGTTAAAAACAAATTCACTTCAAAATTCAATTGAAAACTGCGCATATCGACATTGGCCGTTCCAATTGAGGCAAGATCGCCATCGACAATGATTACTTTTTTATGCAGAAAGCCTTTTTGGTACGAATAGATTTCGATTCCAGCCCGGAGCAATTCAGGAAAATAGGACTGGGTGGCATATTGGGTGAGAAAGCCGTCATTGGTGTCAGGCACCATCAGCCGGACTTGAATGCCTTTACGAGCCGCGACTCTTAACGCGGTTTGGATGGCTTGATTGGGAATAAAGTACGGTGTTGCAATCCAAATCGATTCGGTTGCGCTCGTGATCAACGCAAAGTAATGATCACTCATGTCCCGCGTTTCGGGACCTGTAGCGACGACATGAACATGGCCGTCCCCCGCTGCCGGCACCGGCTTCATATAGCGTTCGTCAGCAAATAGCTTCTCCCCGCAAACATACTTCCAGTCTAATAAAAAAACAGCATGAAGGGTTTGCACCGCTTCACCTTCCAGGACGGCATGTGTATCACACCAAAAGCCAATCTTATCATCTTCGCCAAGGTATTCCACCCCGACATTCAGCCCGCCGATAAATCCAATTTTTCCATCAATGACAATGATTTTTCGATGATTGCGGAAGTTAAACCTTTGATTGAACCAGACTGGTTTGATTGGTAGAAACGGCTGGACTTTAATCCCGGCTTCCAACATTTTTTTACGATCGGCTCCTGAAAGACCGTGGCTCCCGACCGCATCGTACATCAACCGGACTTCGACGCCTTCCGAGACCTTTTCTGTTAAAATTTCAACCAGCTCCTGCCCTAGCCGATCATTTCGGAAAATATAATATTCCAGATGGATAAAGTCCTTCGCTGCCAGCAGCCGCTGTTTAATTTCCTGAAAGGTTTCTTCACCATTTCTTAAAATTCTTGTTTTAGTATTTCGGTTTTGATCGGTTAGGGTCACCCGTTCCAAATAACCGGCGAAACAACGCTGGTGGTCGTTTAGCTTTGACAAATCCAGCGGGCGCTGTTTTTTGCTGAGTGCTTCGAATAGTCGGCGGTCGCTCAGGCGCTTCGACTTAAATAGTTCTCCTTTGACTAATAATTGGCCGGAATACACGTAGAAGATATAGCCAAATACAGGTAATAACACTAATATGTATGTCCATAAAAGGGTGTTTTGCGCCGGGCGGTTTTCGAGCCATAAGGCCAGCACCGTACTTAAAATTATCACGCCGTAAAAGGTGATGCACAGTGCTTTCCACTTAAAGGGCAGTCCAGTAAACAAGACCACGCAGCCAAAAGCAATCATCACGAGAACAAAGAAAAATTCAAAGCGTCTATGTTTCATCACAGGCGTTCTCCCCACATCTTTTTCACAGTGAAATACCCTCTTTATCAAACAACAAAACAAGGGTCAGACCCCCAGCACGCAGTAACGCAGCGGAAGTCCAACCCCTAGTTTTTGGAAAAAGGTGCCTGACACCATTTTCCTATTTTTGGAAGATGGTGCCTGACACCTAAAGTTTTCTATAGATTCTTTCCTGTGAATGAAATTCTTTGTACTTCGTCCTATTTGGCATGAATAGGAGTGTTTCTTTACTTCCGAGTCCGATGAATCCTCCGTCAGCCAGGCTGTCATGGATCAAGCTATGGACTTGCTGCTGCAACTCGTTGTCAAAATAGATCAAGACATTTCGGCATAAGATCACATGGAACTCATTAAAGGAGCCGTCCGTCACCAAATTATGCTGGGCGAAAATGAAATTCTCGCCCAAGCTGGGATGAAAATAGGCAAACTGATGGTCTGTTGTATAGTACTCTGAAAAAGCCTTTTTTCCGCCGGCTTTCAAGTAATTTTTCGTATATTGCTGCATTTTCTTGAGTGGAAATGCTCCCTTTTGGGCAGCGGCAAGGGCCTTTTCATTCATATCCGTAGCATAAATGGTGGTCTTTTCCGCCAGTCCCTCTTCACACATGAGGATGGCCATCGAAAAGACCTCCTCCCCTGTCGCGCAGCCGGCGTGCCAAATCCGAATCTCGGGAAGTTCCCTTAATAGCGGCACCACTTCGTTACGAAAGGCGGCAAAGAAACTGGGATCGCGAAACATTTCCGTCATCCGGATGGATAGATCATTCAATAATCGCTCCAAATAGCCGGGTTCGTGGAGCACTTTTTCCAAGAGAGCCGTAATGGATGGAAGCCGTTCCGCCTTCATGCGGTTCAATATCCTTCTCTTCAAGGAAGCCCGTACATAGCCCCGGAAGTCATAGCCATACTTTTGAAAAAGGCCCTCAAGCAGCAAATTGATTTCTATCTCCTGTAGTTCATTAAGCTCCCTATCCTCTGTTTCTGTGAATAGACCAGAAGATTGGGAGATGGGTCTGTTGTTCAATCTCGTTCCACCTGTTCTGTCAGCCATACCCGCATCAACGAGAAGAGCTGGTCGATATTTAACGGCTTCATAATATAATCAGATGCGCCTGCCTCCAAACACTTGTCGCGTTCGCCTTTCATTGCCTTGGCCGTCAAGGCGATAATTGGCAGAGTTTGCAGCCCAAGGTCGTGACGGATGGCCTTCATCGCCTCATAGCCTCCCATCACCGGCATCATGATATCCATAAAAATCAAGTCAAAATCAGAGTATGCTTGCAGCATTTCGATGGCGCGTTTGCCGTTTTCTGCTACTTGAACGACGACACCTCTGCTCTCGAGAGCGGTAACGAGTGCATACACATTGCGGCCATCGTCCTCTACGAGAAGCACTTTCTTTCCTGTAAACAACTGTTTGTCCGACATTTCAACCTGGGTATATTCATCTGAATTTTCGGGCGCGGTTCGTTCATCCCAACAGACGACTGCGGTTCGTGCATCCGAATTTTCGCCCACAGTTCGTTTGCCCGAATTGTCTGCCCCGGTTCGTTTGCCCGAATTGTTCGCTCCAGTTCTTTCTCCTGAATTGTTCGCTCCAGTTCTTTCGCCCGAATTGCCTGCCGCTGTCCGTTCGTTCGCTGGCCAGTCTGCTTTTTCCTCTGTCCATTCTTGTTCCGAAGTAGTCCCGCTAGCGCTTGCCGCTGTTTCCTCGAGCGCCTGATGATGATTATGGCCCTGATACTCCGGCGCAAGCTTGCTCGGGATATATAAGGTAAACGTACTGCCCTTATCGACCTCGCTTTGAACATCAATGGCGCCGCCCAGCAAGCGGGTAAATTCGCGGCAAATTGATAACCCCAGCCCTGTCCCGCCATAAAGCCGGTTCGTGGTGCCGTCAACCTGTTGAAAGGCATTGAAGATAATTTCCTGCTTATCGCATGGTATGCCGATTCCGGTGTCAGTTACGGAGATTGCGAGCATCGCTTCTCCAGCTTGGACGCCGAGCATCGCTTCATCTGCTTTACCACCAAGCAATTCCGCCGCCTTTTCCGGATCGGCAAGTTCGATTCGTACCGTTACCCCGCCCTTTTCCGTAAATTTAAAGGCATTGGACAATAGATTTTTCAAAATTTGCTGCAATCTTTGTCCGTCCGTCGAAATGACTGCCGGAACATCCGGACCGGTCAACACCTCAAACGTCAAATTCTTTTTAACAGCAACGGGGTCAAAGGTATTTCTCAACAGCTGAGGAATTTCTGTCACATTGACTTCATCTGTTAAAATTTCAATTTTTCCCGCTTCCACTTTCGATAAATCGAGAATATCATCAATCAGCCGCAGCAAATCTCCGCCAGAGGTATTGACGACGCTGGCATATTCCTCCACTTCTGACCTGTCCATTTCCGCATTATTTTCCATCAGCATTTGCGAGAGAATGAGAATGCTGTTCAATGGCGTCCGCAGCTCATGCGACATATTCGCCAGAAAGTCGGTTTTATATTGCGAACTCTGCTTCAATTTCCGCGAATAACCTTCTAGTTCATCCTTCGCTTTCTTCAGTTCCAGTGCTCGTTGCTCGGCAAATTCGTTCTTCTCTTCCAAAAATTCATTGGTAATTCGCAGCTGCTCCTGCTGCATTTGCAATTCTTCTGATTGCGCTTGGAGCTCTTCCGATTGTGCCTGCAGTTCTTCGGTTAAAATTTGCGATTCTCCGAGCAGCCTTTCCACTTCCATCCTTCCCGCCACATTGGTAATTGCCGAACCAAACTTGTCCTGCAGCATGTCCAGTAAGGTCAGGTGCTGAGAGAGAAACGGCTGCAGTGCGGCGAACTCGACGACCGCTTCAACCCTGTCCTCTACCAAAATCGGCGCAATTAATAGACTGCGGGGGGAGGAAGCACCTAAGCCGGATGTCACTTTGAAATGCTCTTCCGGCAGCTTATCAATGAGAAATATTCGTTTATCAATGGCCGCTTGGCCGATTAACCCTTCTCCTAATCGGAAGCTTGCCGCGGCGTGTTCCTCACCTTCCAGCGCATAGCCGCCCGCTTTAACGTATTTCACCACCCCGTCTGCATCACTCCTGCGCAGATAAACCACCCCGTAAGTAGCTTGCAGTAACGGAGCAAGCTTCGTGATAAATGCTTGCGTCAATTCTTTAATATCGGTAATCCCTTGATACATCGTTGCTATCTCAGTCATGCTTTTCTGGATCCAGCTCTGTTTCTCGAGACTGCTCAGCAGCTTGTTCATCGCCTCAGCCAGCTCCTGGGTTTCATCACGGGTATTCACTTTAATCCTTGCGGTCAGGCCGACCTCTGAATCTGTGATACTCGTTATGGTTTTCACCACCTGTTTAATTGTCTTCACGATTGAATTAGACAAGATAATCGCTGTGGCGATAGTAATCACCGTTACCAAAAGGATAATCGCATACAAGGTTATTTTTAAGTTCATATTGCTCTGATTGAGCTCTTTCGTCCGTTCAGTCGTTATTTTCTTTTCATTGGCAAGAAAGGATTCCAACTGTGTGCGCAGCTGATCGGTTATTTTCTTTCCGGTATTTTCCGCAAAATGCTTGTCTATAGCAGCAGCGTTATTCGCCTTTTTTGAATTGATGACATAGTCGCCGGAATTCGCTACCCAGCTCAAAATCAGCGGTTTCATCTCCTCCAAACTCCGCTGCTGCCTGCTGTTATCGGTTAACAGCGAATGCAGTTTGTTGTAGTTGTCGAGCCAGCTGCGGCTCGCAAGATTATATGGCTGGAGATACTCCTCATTTCCCGTGATCACATACCCTCTCATCCCGCTTTCCATGTTGAGGACATTTTTTTGAATCTGATTTGCGAGATCGTGGACCTCAACATCGTGTTCGGAGACATAATCCACTTCTTTCTGCAAAACTGTCATCCTATTAATCACGATGAGCAGTGAGAAAACTAGGCAAATTAAAATGGTTAAATAGCCGGTAATAATTTTCGCGTGGATGTTGTAGTTTATTCCTTTTATGTCGACCGCCCCCCGGTATTGATCGTCAGTTGAATATCCCTTATTCTACCATAACCACCTGTCGGGTATCATTGAATTTGACCCACAGGTACCTAATTAAGGTCTTATTGCCCATTTTTTTCAAAAAATTTGTCTATGGTTTCAACAGATGTAGGAGCGGGTAAATAATAGGTATCCTACAAATGGAGGTATGTAAAAGTGGTAAAAACGAAGGATAAAAACGAAATTATTACAGAGACACTTAACAAGCAGGTAGCGAATTTCTCCGTTCTTTTTATGAAGACGCACCATTATCATTGGTTTGTAAAAGGGGAGAATTTTTTCACCTTGCATGTTAAATTTGAAGAATTGTATACGGAAGCAGCCTTACACCTTGATACAATCGCTGAACGAATGCTGGCGATAGGAGCTTCACCAACGGCAACACTAAAGGAGCAATTGAATATAGCTTCCATTGAAGAGGCGGCAGGCGACGAGAATGCGAGAGGGATGGTGCAAACTTTGGCGGATGATTTTAACACGATTTGCAGCGAGCTTACAGAGGGAATAACAGCTGCCGAAGACAACGATGATCAGCCGACCGCTGATATGTTCATTGCGATTCGCACTTCTCTAGAAAAGCACAAATGGATGCTGGAAGCGTATTTGGCGTAGTAAGAATGGGTTTTTGTGAAAAAAGCTTGGATGGGGGCACCCTTCCAAGCTTTTTTCACAGGCAAAGTCTATGCAGAACCTCCTTCTTACCGTGAGGGGGCTTTTTGCCCCTTTTCGCAAAATCCACGAACACCCCATCAGCTCGTCGCAATCATCACCAAACAAATATCATCCTTTTGGGGATTTGTGAGCTCGCAGCTTGGTTGCAGCCGCTGAAGCAGCGCCGCCGGATCAGTGCCGGCGCCTTCCTCTTGTAAACAGCTGATTAGCTTCACTACGGCATCCTCGTATTCTTCCTCCAGCCATTCCGACAACCCATCGGTAAACAGCAAGATCCGTGCGTCATCCTTGTACGAAATGACTCCTTTACTCACCTCTATTTCATCAAAAAAACCTAGAGCGGGGCAGCCTTTCTCCAGCAGCCTCACCTCACCATCGACAAGCGCAATCCCCGCCGGATGGCCGGCATTCACGTATTCTATCGACTGCTTTTCCGTATCGAGCACAAAGTAAATCGCTGTGAAATAATAGTTTATTAAACTATCATTGTGGAGCTGGTTCATGCGCCAGTTCAGTTCTTTCATGACGGCCTCCGGATCGCACAAACCGGTAATCGAATCCTTTAAGGCCGAATATATGTACATACACACGAGCGATGACGAGATGCCATGACCCATCATATCGAGCAAAATCACACCATAGCGATGCGGGCTAATCTGGTACCAGGCATACAAATCGCCGGCAAGCTCAAAGGAAGGCTTGTAGACCGCCGAAATCGTTACATCCTCTTTTTGAACCGGACCTGAAAGCATGCTGAGCTGCACCTGCTTGGCCAAATCCAACTCATATTGAATCCGCTTATCCCGTTCCTTACGCAAGTCCTTTTCAACCTTTAAGCGGAGGACGGAGCGAATCCGCGCCAGCAGCTCGACTTTATTGATTGGCTTCATTACATAATCAAGGGCGCCCGCGTCCATCGCCTCGGCCATTTTATTGGAGTCACCCATTGCCGTTACGAAAATAATCGGGAGATCGCGGAACCGCTCATTCCCAAGAATCCTACGGCAGGCCTCGATGCCATCAACCTCCGGCATCATTAAATCCATCAAAATTAAATCGATATCCTCTTCAGCGGGATTAGGCGCATCAAGCTGCAAATAGTCAAATAACTCTGTGGCAGATGACAGCAGCACCAAGCGTCTATAGCCAGCCTTCTGGAGGATTTTTTCAACAATCATCAGATTCGTTTTATTATCATCGACAATGATAATTTTCATCGCCATCCTTGGCCGCCTCCTTTGGGGTCAGAGCCCCTCCTGTATTAACGCGTTAAAGCGTCAGGGGTCTTCCCCAGAGCTTTACGCAATTTTTCAAGCGCCTTTTTCTGCAAGCGAGATACATGCATCTGCGAAATCCCCAAATACTCTCCTGTTTCCTTTTGACTTTTATTGGCGATAAAAGTGCATTCGAGGATTTGTCTTTCTCTTTCTGATAAAACGTGAAGGGCACTTTCGAGAAACAGCTTTTGGTCAACTTTTTCGAAGCCTTCCTCTACAGTTCCGACCATATCGAGTGTCGTAATTGTGCTGCCCTCGGAACCCGTTTCAATCGATTGATCGACAGAAGCGGCTTGATAACTCTTGCCCATCTCCATCGCTTCTAAGACTTCCTCTTCGGAAATCTCCATAAACGCGGCAATTTCGTCAATCGTTGGCGAGCGTTGATATTGATTCGTCAGCTCGTCCACTACATTTTTAATTTTCGGCCACGTTTCTTTGATGCGCCGCGGTACATGGACACTCCACGTTTTATCCCTTAAAAACCGTTTAATTTCGCCAATAACAGTAGGAATTAAATACGATTCAAACGATCTCCCCACACCTGAATCATAGCGTCTGATGGCAGACAATAAACCAATCATCCCTACCTGCATGATATCCTCATGCAAATATCTTCCCTTTGAATATTTCCGCGCAAGGCTCCCGACCAAGGCAGTGTAATGTTCCACCAAGACGGTTTGAGCCTCATCACTCTCGTTCTGTTGAAACTCTAAGATTAGGGCATCAATTTCTTCCTTAGTTCGTCTCATGGGTTGAGATGGTTGTGTCATGATTATCACGCTCCCCACTTCGGTTCTTCACCATGAATACCGTTACTCCGGAATGATTCAGTATCCGGACTTCATCCATAAGCGTTTCAATCAAAAATAGCCCTAACCCTCCTTCTGCCAGCTGCTCCACTGTACTTGATTCTGTGTATGGGCCGAGTTCGCTTTTTGTTTGTAAAAAATTAAAGCTCCTTCCGCTGTCGGCGACGACGATTTCCAATTTATCATCGTAAATTCCGAAGCCGACGATGACTTCCCCGCCCTCGTCCTTGTTGTAAGCATGCTGGACTGCGTTGGTACTAGCTTCACTGACAGCAATTTTCATATCCTCAATTTCCTCATATGTATAGCCCATCCGGCTGGAAATTCCTGATAACGTCAATCTGACAACACCAATATATTCCGGTTTCGCCGGAATCTTCATTTCGATATAATCCATCACTTCGCTCATCTTCCTCCTCCCTCTGAATGTGCCGAAATATCCATTATGTTACTCAAGCCGGTAATTTCGAAGAGCCTTATTAGTCGATCCGATAACTCAATCAACCTTAATTCGCCGTCCTTTTGCTTTAGCTGCTTAAATAAGCCAACAAAGACACCAAGTCCGGTACTATCCAAATAAGAGACATCCTTTAGATTAATGGTAATTGATTTATTTTCCCCTTCAGCCAGCGGCAATATTTCCTCCCGCAACTTCGGTGCCGTAAACGCATCAATTTCCCCGCCAACCAGCACCACTATTCCCTCATCCTGCTGATGTTTATTTATAGTAATATTCATATTCTCACACCTTCAAGGTTTTATTTTGTATGTACCCGATTATTAGACTTGTAAACTTCTTTTTTTGGAAGCATGGGTGGAAGCATGGGGACGGTTCTTTTGCTTCATTTCTGCTAAGCACAAGAACCGTCCCTCTGCTTCTTTTTTTGTATTATACCAAAATATTCTAGTTGGCCGAATAGAGCATATGTCCCAGTTGAAATTTTTTTGAAAGCTGCTCCGTTCACTTTACCAAAAGCCAAAAGCCAGGCTTCTTTAGCCTGGCTAAGTTATTGTATTTTTTCCCTTATTCCTTTATAAGGATTAATCGTTATCTCAAGTTGTTTTTGGAAACCTGCTTTTTACCTCATCTGCCGCTGCAGTAAGAGCTGATTCGTTATCGTTCAGTTACTATATCGCTGATGCTCGTGTGATTCTTGCTCGCCGTCCTCTTCTGGCAGTTCAGCACTAGCATTCATCGGAGGGAGCTCGTCCTCGTCATCCCGATGTCCATATTTTTTCTGCAAGTCATCATCATCATCGTCATCATCATGATTTGCGTCAGTGTCATCTTCGGACCTTTGCAATTTCTTCTGCTGGTCCGCTATATCCCCTTGCATCGATGTGCCGTCCCTGTACCTTTGCTGGAGTTCACGGTCATCCTGCATGGAAGGATTGTCACTGTGTCTTTGCTCGTTCTGTTGCTGAACTTCTTTATCATCATTCGTGGAAGTGCCATCACTGCAGGATTGCCCGTCTTCTTTTTCGTTCTTCTTCGAAAATGGTGCTTCCCTTTTAATTTTTTCTTCTTCCACATCTTGCTTAGCCATGTCCGTTTCCTCCTTTTAGATTGCTGTTCTTCATCCCAAAGGGTTTACCGAACCTTGCAACCACATATTTAAACCACCGTCCTTATAATAGTGTTGTACCACCGAAGCGTGATTCCAAAACCCTATTTAAAAAACGACCCATTGTTTTTCCCTTTTAATAGGTCGCCGGTCCAGCCTTTAATTTTTAAATAACCATACAGCAGAACCGTGGAAATAATGATAAGTAGAATTGAAAAAATGTAGCCAAACCGCCACTTAAGCTCAGGCATATTGGTGAAGTTCATGCCCCATAACGCCCCGAAGGCCATAATCGGGGTAAAAATGGTTGTAATCACCGTTAAGGTTTTCATAATTTCGTTTCCCCGGTGCGAGGAGATAACTTCCTCTAATTTAATAATCGAATCAAGTTCATGTTCATACTCGTGCAACAGCGAGAATGCCCGCTCAATTCGTTTCGCTGTACAATGAAAAATCGCCTGATTGCCGCCATGATGAAGGGCAATTTCCTCGATCGCCATTTTCAGTTCCCGGATTGGAATCAATAGACTTTTCCATACTAACAGCTCATGCCTACGCATGTAGACAAGTTCGAGGATGCTCGTTTCATTCTTTATTCGGATACTCCAAATCAGGCTCTTGAGCTCCGCTTCAAACCCATCAATCTCCACTAACATTTCATTCATCAATTCTCCGAGAAAAAGTAAAAAACCGTCGACTGCGGTTTCAGTCTGGCCGATTTTTCGTAAAAGTCCTTTTGAATCGATGTGTTTCAGTACTGACAACTCCAGGTCGACCGAAATCCATTGATCTTTCGTCACATAAAAATGAAAGAGCTGATAATCTGTTTCCTGCTTAAAACTATGTTTATAAATGAGCGAGCCATTGACGACCTTTTCGCCAGTTTCCAGGATGCTTACTCGCAGGCAATTTGTCCTGTTTTCACGGACTTGCTCGAACCAGTCTTTGCATCCGTAACTTTCATTTTCGATGAGCGATTTTATCCTATCAATCTCGGTTTCGCTAAATTGAAACCACTTCCACTTGGCAGGACCGATATATTTTTCCATAGTTTCTCCTTTTTATAATGATAAGTCCCCGCTTTTTTACAAAATGAAACTTATAAAATAGGTTTGTTAACAATATTAATAGGGTATTCATAGTTTAAATTAGGATTGGAGCTGCTACACGGGCTCCACATGAAATCCAAAGGAGGGTTTTGTTTTGAAACGAGGCTTAGGCGTAACATCACTAATGGTTGTAGGAATCGGAGCATCTGCATCTGCGGCGGTATGGTTATCATCTAAACCGAATCGCATCAAAACAGAAAATTTGCTTCGAAAGTGGAAACGGAAAATCAAACCGACTGTGTTTGAGAAAAGCGAACAGCTCCCGATTGAAAAAGGCGGCCATCCTCATCCACAAGATCTCGAGGATAACAATATGGTCAGCGAGGGTGCGATGTATTCCGTAAAATTTTATAATGAGAAAATTCAATAACTGAAATACAGTTGGGGCACCTTGCCCCAACTGTTTTTATTTAGAGGGGAAATTGGAAAAAGAGTTATGTAGGGCTTCCGGGTACTTCTATTGGTGACCACTTCCGGGCTCCAATTAAAGAAGGACAAATCTTCTTGGCTTTGACCGCGAAATGTCCTTCATCGACCTTATGAAGGACAAATCTTCCTGGCTTTGACCGCGAAATGTCCTTCATCGACCTTATGAAGGACAAATCTTCCTGGTTTTGGACGCGAAATGTCCTTCATCGACCTTATGAAGGACAAATCTTCCTGGTTTTGACCACGAAATGTCCTTCATCGACCTCATGAAGGACAAATCTTCCTGGTTTTGACCGCGAAATGTCCTTCATCGACCTGATGAAGGACAAATCTTCTTTGTTTTGACCGCGAAATGTCCTTCATCAACCTCATGAAGGACAAATCTTCTTAGTTTTGACCGCGAAATGTCCTTCATCGACCTTATGAAGGACAATTCTTCTTGGTTTTGGACGCGAAATGTCCTTCATCGACCTTATGAAGGACAAATCTTCCTGGTTTTGACCGCGAAGTGTCCTTCATCGACCTTATGAAGGACAAATCTTCCCAGTTTTGACCGCGAAATGTCCTCCAACAGACCTTATTGGTAACCACTTTCTCTTTTTTCCACAAAGAAAAAAGCCCCACCTGAGGCCTCAATTATCGCTTTATCACTTCCAAATACATGATGTGGTAGCCATCCGCTTCGTGGACTTTGAACGCATACTCTTCCTCGTCCACTACTGCGCCCGCACCTAATTGAGCGGTGGGGTTTTGTGTCAGGAACCAGCCGCCAATTGTATCCACTTCCTCACCGGTTAAGTGGGTGCCGAGAAGCTGGTTTACTTCGCGAATGGTGACTTTGGCATCAATAATATAGTGGTTATCCGCCTCGATCGTACGAATTTCCGACACTTCGTCTCCATCAAATTCATCCCTTACCTCGCCAACGATTTCCTCGATGATATCCTCGACTGTCACTAAACCTGAGGTCCCGCCATATTCATCCAGCAGAATCGCCATATGGGTTCGTTCCATCTGCATCTTGATCAATAAGTCATGAATTGGGATGGTTTCGATGACGCGAATCACGGGTTGGATATAGGATCTAATTTTCCAATTTTGATATTGACCTTGATTCATGACTTTAGCGGTTATAAACATTTTCACGTTCATCACACCAATAATATGATCTTTATCCCCCTCGATAACGGGATAACGGGTAAATTTTTCCGCCTTCATCGTTTGCACGACGTCCCCAATCGTATCTTCTACTGAGAGACAGCTCATTTCTGTCCGCGGCACCATGATCTCCTTGGCGATCCGCTCATCAAATTCAAAAATATTGTTAACATATTTCCATTCATTTTGGTTGATTTTCCCGCTTTGATAGCTTTCTGACAGGAGTATCCGCAGTTCTTCTTCGGAGTGCGCTAATTCATGTTCGGCTGCCGGCTTTAAACCAAACAAGCCGACGAGCAGCCGGGCGGAATTATTTAACGCCCAAATAAACGGATACATGATTTTGTAAAAAAGGATGATCGGTTTGGCGAACAGCAGCGTAATCGCTTCGGCTTTTTGGATGGCCACTGTTTTTGGCGCCAATTCCCCTGCGACCACGTGGATAAAGGTAACGACGGCAAACGCCAGCGCAAAGGAGACGATATGGGTCACAGCATCATTCATCTTGAGCGCCGCCAGCAATGGATGAAACAGCTTTTCTACCGTCGGTTCTCCCAGCCACCCGAGTCCTAATGCCGTCACCGTGATTCCAAGCTGGCAGGCCGATAAATATTCATCAAGACGGGTCACGACCTGCTTCGCGGCAACAGCGCTCTTCTTCCCTTCCATGATCAATTGGTCAATCCGCGATGTCCGAACCTTGACGATAGCAAATTCAACCGCGACGAAGAAACCAGTTAAGACAATGAGCAGTGCAATCGCTAATATACTTATCATCAGCATACCCTGCACCTCCCTTTTTTTAAAAATAACAATCCGAAATCAGATGGGGATTTCGGATTGATTTGTTTATAAATTCCCCCTAGCCAAGGGGCTCCAGATTGATTTGTCTCATCCAAGGGTGTTCCCGAATTGTACCAGTTCAAGTTTATAAATTTTCCTTCTTCCAAGGGTGTTCCGGATTGTTCCCGTTCTAAGTTATAAATTTTCCTCTTCCAGTTTATTGTCTAGTTTCCGTAAATATTTGCGGGCAAACTCTGTTCCGCCAAGGCCGAATGCAAGTCCAAATGCCAGCGCCAAACCGCCTAAAACAAGAATAAAGGCAGAATTGACAATGGAATGGGCTACACCCAGTTGATCTAACGCCATAAACAGCGTGATCGTAAAGATCGCATATTTTGCAACAGCGGCAAGGGTGCGGGAGTAGCGCTGTTTTAAGACATTTTGTAGCACCCGCTCGACTAAATAGCCTAAATATAAGCCGACCCCTAAGATTACTAATGCCGCTATTAGCATTGGTAAATAGGCAATTACCCCTGTTGCTAACGTAACTAAGAAATTTAAATGAACAATTTGTAAGGCTTCTGCGGTAAATAATATCACCACCACAATTTTCGCCAGCAAACCAACGAGCTGCGACAGCGTGTACTTCGACTGGCCATCCGGTGTCAACGAGCCGATTCCCATATGGTGGAAAATATTATCAAACCGTAAGCGCCAGAGCATTTGCTCGACCATTTTTTCAACCCATTTTCCAAGCCATATTCCAAATAAAATTAACATGATGGCCGCAGCAATGTTTGGAATCAGGGTCATAATTTGCTGGAGCATCGCCATTGCCGGCTCTGAAATTCCTTTTAAATCCAATTTTTCCAAAGCCGTAATAATTGTTGGGATGAGGATGAGGATGAACACGATATTTCCGATAATGGTTGAAAGATTAGCGCCTTCAAGTCCAAACCGCTGTCCGAGTCGTTCCGTCCCAATGCTTTTTAAAAAATTAGTTAATATATCACGAACAAGTTTTGCAATCAGCCAGCCGATAAAAACAATTAGGGCTGCCGCAAATAATTTTGGAATAATGGCCAGTAAGGTCGAAAGGACGTGTGCGAAAGGTTCAGAAATCCCATCCAGCTGCAATGCGCCTAATACGCCTGGTAAAAATAGCAAAAGAACAAAATAGAAGAGTGCCTTTGCGATACTGTTCACTTTGGTGCTGGCATCTAGTTGGTTTTTTGCCATCTTCCATTTTACTAGATGGCCTTCTACACGGAACATCGCTGCTCCTCTTTTAAATAGCAGTTTTAGCACGGTCGCGACCGCCCAGGCAAATAGGAGAATCAGTGCTGCTTTTAATAGATTAGGAATCGCTGCTGTGATTGTCGATAACATGTTAACGAGCGGCGTTGCGATTAGACTTAAGTTCAGGATATTAAAAAAGATTGTCCACACAAACACCAGTAAAAGATAGTAAACTATTTTTCCAATCATCATTTCTGATGAATATTTTTTTGGTTTTTCCACGTTGGAAAACAAATTATCATCAAAGCTTGTTTTCTTAAGCGCAGCCTCTACACCCCTGCCAATCCCTTTAGCAGCCAGCCAGCCAATTAAGAGGACAAGCAGTGCCAGTAATAAGTTTGGAAGCTGGTCGGTGTATGTGTACCATCCGGCTGTCATATTTTGTAACGTCATGTAACATCTCTCCTTTTTTCTACTTTTGATTGGTAACTGTAATACCCCAACACCCTTTCTTCAAACATGCGATATTGTCTCGATGATTTTTTAAAAAAGGCTCTGTTAAAAGTGAATGTTGATTTCCGTTCCAGGCGCTTCGCTTTCCGCGGGGCGGGCGGTGAGCCTCCTCGGCGAATTCCGCGCCTGCGGGGTCTCACCTGTCCCGCTGCTCCCGCAGGAGTCTCGCTGTATCCACGTCCAATCAACATTGTGCTCAAATCAACAATGTGCTTTAACACAGCCTAAAAAAATGCCTTTAATGAAGGTAAAGAATTTGGATGAATTAGGGGTTTTGAAATTTTTTTAAGGGGAAATATACTCACCAGCTAGATGAATTTAGAGGAGGAATACACATGATTACTGCTAAGAGGAAAAAATTACTAGTGGGCGGATTTGCTGTTTTACTAACATTTGGATTAGCCGGATGCGGCGATGGTGTCGACCAAGATAATGGCATTAATGATGGCGAGCAAAAAGATGCGCTTGATAACGACACAAAGCAGGAATCAAATGATTCCTATCAGGAAGCAAAGGACAATTTAAACGATATCAAGAACGATGTTGAGAATAAAATAAAAGAAGAGGAAACCGGTGATGGCGTCGACGACGGGGAAAAGGTTGATGAAAATAATAACTAGAGTTTCCTGGACTTTCTCATAGGGTAATAGAAACAAAAAACTTTAGCCAAGGAGGAACTAACAATGAATAAAGAACAAATAAAAGGTAAGCTAGACCAGGTGAAGGGTGAAGGAAAAGAACAATGGGGTAAATTAACCGACGATCACTCAAAGGAAGCAGAAGGAAAAATGGACAAGGTAAAGGGTAAACTAAAAGAAGGTTACGGGGATGTAAAGGAAAAATTATCGGAAAAAGATGATAAAGTAGAATAATTTGCGCAAAAAAGAAGAGGCCCCCCAGCCTCTTCTTTTTGTATGAATACCCCTTTAATTTGACCCATTGTTTGTGTTACTTTTTTACATATTGTTCAAGAAATCGAGGGCGATGTTAGGCGCTACCCCGAATAATACGGAACCGACGACTGCGACGATGAGGACAACGATGATGCCGAACGGCAGGATGAACTTGCTTTCGTCGCGAGCCGGGCGGAAGAACATTTGCGTCATCACGCCGAAATAATAGAAATACGAGATGACGGTGGCCGCAATCATGATTGAAGCCAGTACATAATGCGGCTCGCCGTAAAAGGCGCCGACAAAGATGTTTAACTTGCCAATGAATCCGGCTGTGCCCGGGAAACCTGCCAGGGAAACGAGTAAAATTCCCATTGTGACAGCGAGAACCGGTGAACGACGGTACAGCCCGGCGAAATCAGCAATCTCAGCTGAACCTGTTTTTTCGGTAACGACTTGGATGACCGCAAACGCGCCAAGGTTCATTAACATGTAGGCGAGCAGGTAAAACCAAACGGAAAAGAGCAAATTCGCGCTCAGCGTCGTTAAGGCGACAAGCAGATAGCCGGCGTGGGCGATGCTGGAATAAGCAAACATCCGTTTAATATTCGTTTGTTTCAATGCGACGACGTTACCGATGATCATCGTTGCCGCGGCAAGGAAGGCAAGGTAATCGTGCATTTTGAACAGGATACTGCTTCCGTCCCCAGATGGAGCGGCATTGAAAAACACGGAAATCAGAATCCGTATGACGATCACAAACCCAGCCGTTTTCGAAACGACACTCAGGAAGGCCGTAACAGGTGTCGGCGCCCCTTGATAAACGTCCGGCGCCCACATGTGGAACGGTGCCGAAGCCAGTTTAAACGATAGACCGACGAAAATCATTAAGAAGGCAAGGCCGAGCAAGTAGGCATGCTGGCCATCGACCACTGCGGACAACGTATTGGCGATTTCCGCTAAATTGGTTGAGCCGGTTAAACCGTACACATAACTCATCCCGAACAGCGTGATTGCCGTTGCAATCGAGCCATTGATAACGTACTTCATGGCAGATTCGTTGGACTTCAGGTTGTGCTTCTTGATGCCTGCTAATATATAGGAAGAAATCGATAGCAATTCCAATCCGATAAACAAGGTAATTAAGTCGCCGCTCGATGTCATGAACATCGCACCGAGCAAGGCCGTTAAGAACAAGTAGTAAAACTCGCCGCGGTAGTCTTCCATACCGTCTTTAGCGTTATAGCTGACCGCCAAAAACATAACGAGACCAGCACCGGCAAGCAGCAGTAATTTAAACGACTTGCCAAACGTATCAAGCGTAAATGTATCATACAGAATCGAGGTTGGCTCTGTGCCAAGTAAGCTGAAGAGCACAGCTATTGCGGCAATAATACCGGCAATGCTCAGCCAGCCAAGAATTCTACGGTCAATACGCTTCGGCATAAATAAATCTAGTAATGTCAGCAATGCGATGACGCCAAGGATGATGAACTCTGGTGTCATAACACTCCAATTAAACTCGCTCAATGTCTCTAGACTCATCCTTCATCACCCTCCTAACCCAAGCATGATTGTTTCCAGTGTTGTTTGCAGCGGTGAGCTTAACACACTTGGGAAAACGCCGATTAACACGATAAGTATCATCAAAACCCCGACTGGGATTAATTCCACCCCTCTAAGGTCAAGGACGCCGATAAATTCACGGTGCGCCTTGCCGTACGTCATGCCAAGGACTGCGCGCAGCAAGTACGCCGCCGTCATGATAATGCCGATGGTTCCAACAGCAGCAATCCACGGCAATTCTTTGAACAGCCCTAGGAAGGCCATAAATTCGCTGACGAACCCGGACATGCCCGGCAAGCCGAGTGACGCCATTGCACCGGCAAGCAAGAAGCCTGCGGCAATCGGCATCCCTTTGGCGATACCGCCGAGATTTTCGATCAGCGACGTGTCGGTCCGCTCGTACAAGACACCAACCAAGAAGAACAATAGCGCGGAAATCAAGCCGTGCGAAATCACTTGGAAAATCGCCCCTTGCACTCCGGCCTCGTTCATGGCAGCCAGTCCGATTAACACAATGCCCATATGTGAAATCGAGGAATACGCTAACACCATTTTAAAGTCTGTTTGAATGAATGCTAGAAACGCCCCGTAGAGCAGGTTGATCACTCCAAGAATGGCAATCAGCGTCGCAAGGGTCTTAAACTGCTCGGGAAAAATGCCTATTCCAAAACGAATTAAGCCGTACGCACCAATTTTGAGCAGGATCCCCGAGTGGATCATTACAACCGATGGCGGCGCTTGGACGTGAACCTTAAGCATCCAGCTGTGCAGCGGGAAAATCGGCAATTTGACACCGAAAGCAATCAACAGCGAGATTAATAGACCGAGCTTCAAGTCGCCGGACAGCGGCGCGCTTGGGTCGGCAATGATTTTCGTCAGCATCTCAATATTGGTTGTGCCTGTTTTTCCAAACAGAATCATAATGACGATTAGCAGGACAGCGGAACCTAAGCCGTTATAGATTAAGAAGCTGTATGCTGCTTTTTCTTTTTCAAAATAACCCCATTTTCCGATTAAGAAGAACGTTGGTATCAGCGTGATTTCGAAAAAGATAAAGAATAGAATTAAGTTTTCTGCGGTAAAGACGCCGAGCATGCCGATTTCTAGTAAAAGGAACAGCATGAAGTAGCCTTTCCACTCTTTCTTGACAAACTTGGCTGCCGCTAGCGCTGAAAGTGTTGCGACGACGGCTGTAAGCACAACAAGTACGAGCTGAAAGCCGCTTAGCGCGAGCTCATAATTCACAGAGAAAAATGGTTCTGGGACACTGCCCATGCCGCGGAATTGAATCCACGCTTTCGAGACAGCAAAATCAGCTAAATCCTTGCCCCACTGAAAGTGTAAGTAAGCGGCAAGTGCGATTAATAAAGCGGGAATCGTCGCTAAAAAGCCGACCAGTTTAATGAGTTTTTCCGATTGTTTCGGCAAAAACGCTAAAACGATGATTCCTAGTAAAGGGGAGAATACTAGGATTGAAAGCATCGATTGTAAATTCATCGTAAGTACCCCCCTGTTAACGCAAAGATGACGACGAGCAGTGCAAGGCTGATAAAGGCAACAGCCCCATACGTCTGTACCTGTCCGGTCTGCATTTTCGAACCGGTTTTTCCAAGGCCTTGGACAATTCCGACAACGCCTTTGACGAGTCCTTCCACGATGAAGACATCAATAAAGCGGAGGAAATAGCTTAAGCCTTTTGTAAACGCGACGACTGTGAGTTGATAGAATTCGTCAACGTAATATTTGTTCAGCAAAATCGTGTGCAAGGTGTCCCCCGTGCCGCTGATGGTGTTGCGGGCGATGGAACGCTTGTAGTACATCATGTAGGCAAAGTAGATTCCCGCTAAGGAAACAACAGTTGCCGCAATCATGATCCAAATTGGACCTTCAATATGACCATGACCGAGTGCCGGGTTGCCGTCAACGAGCCAGTCGCCAAGGAACGAGCCGAACCATGGTGTGTTCACATACCCAGCGATGATCGCCAAGACGCCAAGGAGGATCATCGGGTAGGTCATGTTGTTTGGCGATTCATGAACATGCTTCTGGTCGCTGCGAGCCTCACCGGTGAAGACCATGAAGAACAAGCGGAACATATAGAATGCCGTCATGAAGGCTGCAATTAACGCCAATAGGAAAAGGATTGGATGTCCGCCTTCCCATGCAGCAATTAAAATTTCATCTTTACTGAAGAAGCCGGAAAATAACGGCACACCGCTGATGGCGAGTGTTCCAATTAAGAATAACGGTCCGGTCAGCTTTAATTTTTTCCAAAGTCCGCCCATTTCCTCGATGTTCTGCGTATGCACAGCGTGAATCACGGAGCCGGCTGCAAGGAATAGGAGCGCCTTGAAGAACGCGTGTGTCATCAGGTGGAAGACACCGGCGACATAACCGGCAGAGCCGAGCGCCAGCATCATGTAGCCTAATTGGCTCACGGTTGAGTAGGCAAGGACTCTCTTGATATCAGTTTGGACAAGTCCGATGCTTGCCGCAAATATCGCTGTAAACGCGCCGATGACGGCAATCGTTAACAATGCTGTTTTGCTTGCTGCGAACAGCGGGAATAGGGCAGCTACTAAGTAAACCCCGGCCGCAACCATTGTTGCCGCGTGGATGAGGGCCGAAACAGGTGTCGGACCTTCCATCGCATCCGGAAGCCACGTATGCAGCGGGAACTGACCCGATTTGCCGACCGCCCCGATAAAAATCAGGATCGCGGTTAGCGTGATCATGGTGCCTGACACCGCGCCGGCATCGACTGCTGCGAAAATTTCGCTGTATTCAAAGCTTTTTGTTTCCCAGAAGAGCAGGATCATCCCGATGAAGAGTCCAACGTCCCCAATCCGGGTCATGATGAACGCCTTTTTCGCGGCGGCCTTTGCTTCTTCTTTGTAATAATAAAAGCCAATTAATAGGAAGGAACCGACACCAACAAGCTCCCAGAAAATATAAGTTTGCAGCAGGTTCGGCGAGATGACGAGCCCGAGCATTGCAAACGTAAATAGTCCTAAATAGGCATAGAATACTGGAAACCGCTCATCCCCGTTCATGTACCCTTTCGAGTAGGTATGTACTAAGAAACTTACGAGCGATACGATAAACAGCATCAATGCATTCAATTGATTCACTTCAAAACCCGCTGTTAGATGAAGATCTCCGATCGTGAGCCAGTCAAATTTCGTGCTATAGGTTGGCTCTGAAAAGCGCTCGAATAATACGAGAATCGAGAAGACCAGCGATGCCAGCGTGAGAAGAATCCCCACATAGGCACTCGCCTCCTTCAGGCGCTTACCGAATAGAAGAAGGATCAAAAACGATAATAGCGGGAAAAGCGGTATGAGCCATGCATTCTCCATCATTATCACTATCCCCTTTTCGGGCGTGCGTGCGGCACGGAACGGTGCCTGTCACCACCCGAATTTTGTCGAAATTGTCTCGTGCCACATTGCGGTGCCTTTAGTGGCGCCATTTGTGGTGCATCTTTTGTAGTGCCTTTTTGCGATGCTACTACGCGGTGCCTGACACCCTTTTCCAGTTAAAGGGAAAGGGTGCCTGACACCCTAGTTTTTCATTGTGTCCATTTCGTCGATGTTGACGGTTTTCCTTGTGCGGTATAGCGAGATTAAGATTGCTAGTCCGACTGCGGCTTCGGCGGCCGCGACGCTGATAGCGAACAGGGCAAATACTTGGCCTGTAATCGACGGTGCTATCCCGTATTTGCTGAAGGTGACAAGGTTAATGTTCACGGCATTCAGCATTAATTCAATCGAAATTAACACGATAACGGTATTTCTCTTTGTAAGCGCACCGTATAAGCCGATGCAAAATAAAATCAAGGCCAGTGCCAGGAAGGCTGAAGCGGGAACTGAACTCATTCGTCATCCGCCTCCTTCTTCTCATTCTTCGCTAAAATAATTGAACCAACTAAAGCCGCTAATAGTAACACAGAGGTTAACTCAAATGGAATGATGTATTTTGAGTAAAGTGCTTTACCGATTTGCATCGTGTTGTTTTCATGCAGCGCGGTTGGAACTTGCTCAATATTGAAATTGTAGATCCCAATATATACGGCAAAGGCAAAACCGACAACCCCCAAAAACACGAGAAGTTTGCGCCATTTGCCTGTTTTAGGTTCATTTTCATCATCATGCTTCGTTAACATGATGCCAAAAAGCATGATAATCGTAATCGCACCAGAATAGATTAAAACTTGCACGGATGCGACAAATTCTGCAGAAAGCAGCACGTAAATGCCGGCGATTGCTACAAAGGTAAAGATAAGGGCAACGACCATATGAACAACCTTGGTAAGGTTCAACAGAAGCACGCCGCCGATGAGCGCAACAAGTGCAAGGCCCATAAAAGCGAGGAATTCGCCTGAAAATGTCATGCTTTATTCACCTGCCGTATGTTTTCGTCGTTTTCATCCAGCCATTCTAGATTTTTAAATAACATGTCACGGCTGTATTCAGCAAGCTCGAAGTTATTGGTCATAATAATGGCTTCCGTCGGGCAAACCTCCGTACATAGGTCACAAAGGATGCAAATCTCGAAGTTAATGTCGTATGTGTCGATAATTTTCCCCTTTTTCGCCGGGTCCGGATGTTTTTTGCCCGTTAATTGAATACAATCGGTCGGGCAAATGTTGGCGCATTGATTACAGACAATACACTTCTCCGGATAAAACTTCTGAATCCCGCGGAACCGGTCCGGCAGCGGCAGCGGCTTATTCGGATAATCATAAGTAACCTTTTCGCGCGTTAAGTTCTTTAGGGTATATTTCAAGCCTTTAGCAAATCCAAGCACGTTTTTCACCCCTTTTACGTTTTAAAGATGGTTTTCGGTGGTATTTAATAGTGTCAGGCACCCTTTTACAGAAAATGGTAAATGGTGTCGGGCACCACTTTACAGAAAATAACATTTGGTGTCAGGCACCGCGCCTTAGAAAAATAGTGATTTGAGTAAGGCGGTTAGGAATATGTTTGCTAGTGCGATTGGCAGGAGTACTTTCCAGCCAAATTCCATGAGTCTGTCGGCGCGGAAACGCGGTAACGTTGCGCGGAGCCAGATGTAGATGAAAACGACGACACTGAATTTAAGTGCAAACCAAACGGCACCTGGAATAAAGTTAAGGAAGCTGAATGGCGCAAGCCAACCGCCAAGAAAGACAACGGTAATGAGTGCAGACATTGCGAATAAATAGACATATTCAGCGAGCATAAAGAACGCCCAGCGGAATCCTGTATATTCAACATGATATCCTGCAACAAGTTCGTTTTCCGACTCTGGCAAATCAAATGGTGTCCGGTTTAGTTCGGCAATCGATGCAATAAAAAAGACGATGAAGCCGATTGGCTGTGATGCAATAAACCACCAGCCATGCGATTGCTGTGCAACAATATCATTTAAATTCAAGCTTCCTGTTAAAAGGATGACACCAAGGACAGACATTACGAGCGGGATTTCGTATGAAATCATCTGGGCCGCTGCACGCATGCCTCCTAAAAGGGCATACTTGTTATTGGATGCCCAGCCGCCTAGCACCATTCCAAAAACGGTTAATCCGGATACGGCTATGTAATAAAGCAGGCCGACCCCGATATCCGCAAATTGAAATTTGTCGGTGAAAGGCATCGTCGCCAGGACCATGAAGGATGGCGCGAAGGCAATCGCTGGTGCGATGATAAATAATGGCTTGTCGGCAGCTTTTGGGATAATGTCCTCTTTTAGTAACAGCTTAAGGACGTCAGCGACGGTTTGCAACAGTCCCCATTTACCGCCGACCTGGTTTGGACCATGGCGCAGCTGCATATAACCTAAGACTTTCCGCTCTGCTAAAATCCCGTAGGTTACGAAGCCTAAGACAATTAAAAGCAAGACAGCACCGAGTAAAAAGAAAATTCCAAAGTTAGCCCAACCGGGACTTGACTGGAGCAATTCTTCTATCATTAGCCGTCAACCTCCCCAAGGACAATGTCAATTGCCCCTAAAATAGCAATCATGTTTGCGATATTTTCGCCTTTTAATAGTTTTGGGAGAATTTGCAGATTATAGAAGGACGGCCTTCTAAACTTTAATCGGTACGGTTCTTTTTTGCCGTCACTCGCAATATAGCAGCCAATTTCTCCGCGCGGTGATTCAATTCTGACAAAGGCTTCCCCTTTAGGCGCCTTAATAATCTTCGGCACTTTGGCCATGATTTCGCCTTCCTCTGGGAATTGCGCCACTGCTTGTTCAAGGATGTTCAACGACTGCTCAATCTCAGCAAGACGCAGATGGTAGCGTGCCAAGCAATCGCCTTCCTCAGATGTCGGAACATCAAATTCAAAGCGGTTATAAATCGAATAGGGTTCATCTTTACGAAGATCCCACTTCACGCCGGTACAGCGAAGATTTGGCCCGCTGAGTGAATAATGGAGGGCGTCCTCTTTCGTATACTTGCCAATCCCTTTTACCCGATCGAGAAAAATTTCATTTCCTGAAACAAGGTCATGGAAGCCCTTTAGCTGTCCGCGCATATATGGAACAAAATCTCTTACTTTTTCAATCCAGCCCTCAGGAGCATCCCACTTTACACCGCCAACTCGCATATAGTTGAAAGTCAAGCGTGCCCCCGACAGCTCGTTCAGCATATTGATAATCATTTCGCGATCACGGAACGCATAAATGAAGGGACTCGTCGCTCCAAGGTCAAGAATGTAGGTCCCCCAAGCGACAAGGTGACTCGCAACCCGGTTCAGCTCCATTGCAATCACACGCAGGAAGTCGGCACGCTCAGGAACCTGAATCCCCATCATTGTTTCGACCGCATGACAGAGGATATAATTATTGGTCATCGATGACAAATAATCCATTCGGTCTGTATAAGGAATAATCTGTGTATATTGCAGGTCCTCAGCCAATTTTTCCGTCCCGCGGTGTAAATAACCGATGACCGGCTTTGCCTCGGTAATGATTTCCCCATCAATTTTTACGACCAGCCGGAAAACACCGTGCGTACTTGGATGCTGAGGACCAACGTTTAGTATCATTTCTTCTGTTCTGATCACTCTCTACACCTCCACATCGTACGGCTCATAATCTTTTCGCAGTGGATAGCCGACCCAATCTTCGCCGAGGAAGATGCGGCGCAAGTCCGGATGCCCGGTAAACTTTATCCCGAGTAAATCATACGCTTCACATTCGGGCCACTCCGCTCCAGCCCAAAGCGGCACGAGCGACTCAAGTACTGGTTCCCCGCGGTCAATCTTCACTTTTAACGCGACTGATTGACGATTTTTGTATGAGTAGAAGTGAACATACACTTCCATATACGTTTCGAAGTCTGTTCCATGAAGCTCTGATAAATAATCAAACCCTAAGAGCTCATTATATTTTAAAAATTGAGCGATCTTAAAATAAGTATCACGCTTCGCCACGAGTGTTGGAACATCCTTAGACAGTTTATTAATATAAGAATCTTCTAAAACATCAGATCCTAGATTTTCCTCAATTACCTTGACGTACTTATCTAAATATGGCTGGTTGGCTGATGGCTTTGCTTCTGCCGCCGGAGCGTCCATACTGCCAGCTTTTCCTCCAGCTGCTGCTTTTGCTTTCGCTGCCGCAGCGGCCTTTGCCTTAGCTTTCGCAGCTGCAATCGCTTTCGCCTTCTCATCATCGCCGCCTGCAGCATCAGCTGCTGCGTCTCCTGCTCCAGCTGCTTTCGCCTTGGCCTTCGCCGCTGCTGCAGCTTTCGCCTTCGCTACCGCTGCTGCCTTTTTCTTTGCGAGGTCATCTGCATCTCCACCTGAGGCCGCTTCACTTCCGGTTTCCTCTGCCGGCGCTTCACCCATCGCTTTTCGCTTCGCCGCTGCCGCTGCTTTCGCCTTTGCAACCGCCGCTGCTTTTTTCTTCGCGAGGTCATCTGCATCTCCACCTGAGGTCGCTTCGCTTGCGGTCTCCTCTGCCGGCTCTTCACCCATCGCTTTTCGCTTTGCCGCTGCCGCTGCTTTCGCCTTCGCTACCGCTGCTGCTTTTTTCTTCGCGAGATCATCCGCGTCTCCACCTGAGGTCGCTTCACTTGCGGTTTCCTCTGCCGGCGCTTCACCCATCGCTTTTCGCTTCGCCGCTGCCGCTGCTTTCGCCTTCGCTACCGCTGTTGCTTTTTTCTTCGCGAGATCGTCCGCATCGTTGACCGGCGCTGCTGCTTCAGCTGGTGGTGCCACTGGTTCTTCAGCCTTTACCAACTCAACAGGTTTTGCTTCCTGCTTCGGTTCCGTTTCCTTCTTCGGTTCCGCCGTGCCGGCTGCTTTGGCCGCCCGTTTCGCTGCCGCTGCTGCTTTCGCTTTTGCAACAGCCTCTTTCTTTAACTGCTCGAGATCCTTTTCCCCACTCATTGGTTAGATCACCTTCTTCCCAGTCTTCGCTTCATAGCGAATCTTTTCCTTTAACTTATTGATACCATAAATTAAAGCGGCTGGGTTTGGAGGGCATCCTGGTATGTATACATCAACAGGAACGATTTGATCGACTCCCTTAACAACAGAATATGACTTTACATACGGCCCGCCAGCTGTTGCACAAGAACCCATCGCAATCACCCATTTTGGCTCAGGCATTTGGTCATACAATCTTCGTAAAATCGGTGCCATCTTCTTCGTCACCGTTCCAGACACAATCATACAATCCGACTGGCGTGGTGACGTACGGAAAAACGAACCAGAACGGTCCAAATCATAGTTGGCCCCGCCAACACCCATCATTTCAATCGCACAACAAGCCAGACCAAATGTCATCGGGTAGATCGAACTGCTTCGCGCCCATGCCTTAATTTGCTCCAGCGTAGTCATAAATACATTTCTCTGTAACTCTTCCATTTCTCGAGGTGAAATGTTGTCTAATTTTAGATCCATCGTAGCACCTTCTTTTTCCAAGCATAGATTAAGCCGATTAAAAGCATGGCAACGAAAATCAACATTTCAACCAATGCAAAAATCCCCAGCTTATCATAGGCCACAGCCCATGGATATAAAAATACCGTTTCCACATCAAAAATAACAAACATCAGGGCAAAAATATAATAGCGGACATTGAACTGTACACGGGAATCGTGAAATGGCTCAATACCGCTCTCATATGTGGTATACTTCGCATCACTCGGAACATGCGGACGCAAAAGCTTACCTAAATATAATGCCACCACCGGCAGCAGTACCCCCAGACATAAGAACGCAAAAACTATCAGATAATTATTCTGATATACATTTAAAAGTTCCATGCCCATCCCCTCCAATGTTGAAATAATTTAAACAAACACAAAATTGCAACCGAATACATTATAGCATTCTTACAAACCCATGTCGACAAGCCATCTTCACAAAATTGGAATTCTATCGCCGCGAAATTCCCGATTTAAAGGCACTTGAGAGCTCGCTCTCAAAAGAGCCTTTAAATCGGGAATTTTGCAAGCCGCAGCGACAGCGGAGGCGCAATGTGCGTCAGCACATGGCGATATAATTCCAATTTCACACCCAAACTGGTCCGTCGACATGGGTCCCCACCCCCTGAGCGTTTGCGTGATCTCGCAGAAATACTTCTTGAATACACTTCAGAGATGACGCAAAAGCGAATTGACAAACTGGTCAAAGGAGGAAGGTCTTAGCGCACGTGATCTGGAGCGTAAGCGGAAGATGACGTGCATTGAAAAGGGTTCGCAAGAACCCAAAAAATGCTCAAAAAATTCGACAACAACTCTTATTTAATACCAAAAAACGACCATTGTCAGTGAGGTTTGTCATTAACTGTTAACCATCTATTACACTTTTTTTAGTTAATTAATATTCCTCACTACATTACCTTCACCATGTTCCCCCTACCATCATATTCTTAAGTGGACAATTCATTCGATATTTACAAAATCCAGTACATCCTTACCATACGCAATACTAGATTACCTCTAAAATGCCAAATATCCAGTCGCAAGACTGGCTCAGGCTAACTTTCCCACCATCCCCTAATGTTAGACTCTTTTTTTCGCGTACTTCTTCTCTTAAAATCATTTAAATGACCTTTTTTGAAGGACCTTTTTCATTTACTCACCACTTTTGACAGTTTACTGTCCGGTTCAGGGTATTTACTCTCCACTTCCTAAATTCCACCCTCAAACACCCAAAAAGCCAGTCGCAAGACTGGCACGCTCACGAAGGACAATTCCCCTTTACTTTTCTCTCGATTTGTTCTTCGGCACTCTCTCGAGGGACAATTCCCCCTTACTTTTCTCTCAATTTGTTCTTCGGCACGCTCACGAAGGACAATTCCCCCTTACTTTTCTCTCGATTTGTTCTTCGGCACTCTCTCGAAGGACAATTCCCCTTTACTTTTCTCTCAATTTGTCCTTCGGCACCCTCTCGAAGGACAACTCCCCCTCACTTTTCTCTCAATTTGTCCTTCGGCACCCTCTCGAAGGACAACTCCCCTTTACTTTTCTCTCAATTTGTCCTTCGGCACCCTCTCGAAGGACAATTCCCCCTTACTTTTCTCTCAATTTGTCCTTCGGCACCCTCTCGAAGGACAATTCCCCCTTACTTTTCACTCGATTTGTCCTTCGGCTCGCTCACGAAGGACAATTCCCCCCTACTTTTCGGGAACCCAACTAAATGACCTTTTTCGAAGAACCTTTTTCATTTACTCTCCACTTTAGACATTTTACTGTCCGGTTCTGAGAGTTTACTGTCCACTTTTCCTCATTTACTCTCCACTTCCGGCCATTTACTGTCCGCTTCTCCCCTTTTACTCTCCACTTCCTAAATTCAACCCTCAAACCTACTCAAATAGCCAGGCATCATGCCTGGCTCATCTAACTTAAGTATCATGAATTTGCTAAAAACCCACACAAGACAAAAACCCCCTTCAATCAGGACAATAAATGTCTTGATTAAGGGGGTTAATTTTTTAAAAAAACTATAACATTCGTCTTTCCGATACGGCGAGGCGATTGATGGCGCGCTGCAATGCCAGCTCAGCACGGCGGAAGTCGATATGCTCGGCCTTCTGATCGCGCATCCGCTGCTCTGCACGTTCCTTCGCTCTTAAGGCACGTTCTACATCAATTTCAGAAGCTGTTTCCGCTGATTGCGCAAGAATCGTCACCTGATCAGGACGAACCTCTAAAAATCCGCCGCTGACCGCGATAAATTCCATATTGCCCTCTTTTTTAAGACGGACAGCACCAATTTGAAGCGGCGCAACCATCGGAATGTGTCCAGGTAAAATACCGAGCTCACCACTTTGAGCCTTCGTACTCACCATTTCTACATCTGACTCATACACCGGGCCATCGGGAGTAACAACACTGACTTTAATCGTCTTCATTTTTTACCCTCCTGGCGTACTTAGGCTTCTACACCCATGCGTTTTCCGGCCTCAACCACTTCTTCAATACGGCCAACAAGTCGGAATGCATCTTCCGGAAGGTGGTCATATTTGCCGTCAAGGATTTCTTTGAAACCTTTAACCGTTTCTTTTACAGGCACATAAGATCCCTTCTGACCAGTGAACTGTTCAGCCACGTGGAAATTTTGCGATAAGAAGTTTTGGATACGACGTGCGCGGAGCACAACTAGCTTATCATCATCAGAAAGTTCATCCATACCAAGAATGGCAATGATATCCTGTAACTCACGATATTTTTGTAACGTAGATTGTACTTGACGTGCAACCTCATAGTGTTCCTCGCCAACGATATCCGGTGACAAAGCACGAGAAGTCGATGCCAATGGATCCACCGCAGGGTAGATACCCATTTCAGAAAGTTTACGTTCAAGGTTTGTTGTTGCATCTAAGTGAGCGAAAGTTGTTGCCGGAGCCGGATCCGTATAGTCATCGGCTGGAACGTAAATCGCTTGGATCGAAGTAACAGAACCTTTATTTGTAGACGTAATCCGCTCTTCCAATTTACCCATTTCTGTAGCAAGCGTTGGCTGGTAACCTACCGCAGATGGCATACGGCCAAGAAGGGCAGAAACCTCAGAACCTGCTTGTGTGAAACGGAAGATATTATCAATGAACAATAACACGTCTTGTCCTTGCTCATCACGGAAATATTCAGCCATTGTCAAACCAGTCAATGCCACACGCATACGTGCACCAGGCGGCTCATTCATTTGTCCGAATACCATCGCTGTTTGCTTAATAACGCCAGAGTCTGTCATTTCATGGTAAAGGTCATTACCTTCACGGGTACGTTCACCAACACCAGCGAAAACAGAAATACCGCTATGCTCTTGAGCAATGTTATTAATTAATTCCTGGATTAAAACGGTTTTACCAACACCGGCACCACCGAATAAACCAATCTTACCACCCTTAATATATGGGGCAAGCAAGTCTACTACCTTAATACCAGTTTCAAGAATTTCTACCTCAGTAGAAAGCTCTTCAAACGTTGGTGCTTCGCGGTGAATCGAATCACGGCGTGCACTTACCGGTACATCCTCTTTCAAGTCAATCGCTTCACCTAAAACGTTAAATACACGGCCAAGCGTTGCATCCCCAACCGGAACAGAAATAGGCTTACCAGTATCTTCAACTTCCACACCACGAGTTAACCCATCAGTTGTCGACATCGCAATCGTACGAACCGTGTCATCACCTAAATGAAGGGCTACTTCAAGAGTTAAGTTGATATCAACTTCTGATTGATTATGCGCTTTACTGACAACTTTTAATGCATTATAGATTGCAGGCAGATTGCCGCCGTCAAACTTAACGTCAACCACCGGACCCATAATCTGAAGAACGCGTCCTTTGTTCATCGTTTTCCCTCCTAACTTACTCTTTCAAACAAATCCAAGCCTCGGGGCTCTTCTAATTTTTTTATAAAACATAGCAGAATCAAAGGCAGCACAGCCTTCGACCCCGTTTATTGAATATGAATGGTGTCAGGCACCACATTAAAATCATTCTTATCTAGCGCTTGCGCTTTTCTATTCTAGTGCTGCCGCACCGCCGACGATTTCGGCGATTTCTTGGGTAATCGCTGCCTGGCGGGCACGGTTGTAGATTAGAGAATAAGATTTGATCATTTCTTTGGCATTATCGGTTGCATTTCTCATCGCAGTCATCCGAGCGGCATGCTCGCTGGCTTTACTATCTAATAACGCTCCATAAATCAAGCTTTCCGCATATTGCGGCAGGAGAACTTCTAAAATTTCTTCTGCGGACGGCTCAAATTCGTAGCTTATGAGCTTATGCGAACTAGATAAATCGGACAGCGGCAGGAGCTTCTTCTCGGTCACTTCCTGCGAAATCGCACTGTGATAATGGTTGTAATAAATATATAGTTCATCAAATGTTTCGTCTGTAAACATACCGACCGTCGCGCTCGTAATGTCTTTAATGCTTTCAAAGTTAGGCTGGTCTGAAACCCCGACGATTTCAAGGATCACATTCATGCCCCGCTTCACAAAAAAGTCACGTGCCACTCGGCCGATGGCAATGATAGCAAACTCATCATTCGACTTATGACGGCTTTGAATTGTTTGATGGACACGGCGAATCACGTTACTGTTAAACGCACCAGCAAGACCACGGTCCGAAGTCATGACAATATAACCGGTTTTCTTAACAGGACGAGACGTTAGCATTGGGTGATTCACACCACCTGAGCCAATCGCAATCGACGCCGTCACTTCCTGGATTTTTTCCATATATGGAACGAATGCCTTTGCATTCATTACACCGCGGTTCCATTTCGCGGCTGAGGTCATTTCCATTGCTTTGGTAATCTGACTCATTTTTTTCGTAGAATTAATACTATTTTTTATATCGCGTAATGATGCCATTAGGTTCTCACCACCCTCATTCAAAGAATGTCTGGCCTGGCTGCGGCACCATGTGAAAAATTCACATGGTGCCTGACACCAGACCTTACTAAATGTCAGACCCTATTATTCGGAAACTGCAAACGTCTTTTTGAAGTCGTTGATTGCAGAAGCCATATCGTCATCAGAAGGAAGTTCCTTCGTGGTTGCAATATGGTCTAACAACTCTTTGCGGTTGTGGTCTAACCAGTTATGGAATTCAGATTCAAAACGACGGATATCCTCTAATGGAATGTCATCAAGGAAGCCGCGTGTTAAGGCATATAGAATCGCTACTTGCTTCGCAACGGGAAGCGGTTTGTGAAGGTCCTGCTTTAGCACCTCTACTGTACGCGCTCCGCGGGCAAGCTTTGCTTGTGTTGCTTTATCAAGGTCAGAACCGAACTGCGCAAATGCTTCTAGCTCACGGTAAGAAGCAAGGTCAAGACGGAGTGTACCGGCAACCTTCCTCATCGCTTTGATTTGCGCCGATCCCCCTACACGGGATACGGAAAGACCTGCGTTGATCGCTGGACGTACACCGGAGAAGAATAGGTCTGATTGTAAGAAAATTTGTCCATCAGTGATGGAGATAACGTTTGTTGGGATATAAGCAGAAACGTCACCTGCTTGTGTTTCAATAAATGGCAATGCCGTGATCGAACCAGCACCAAGTGTGTCGTTTAATTTTGCGGCACGCTCAAGTAAGCGTGAGTGCAAGTAGAATACATCCCCTGGATAGGCTTCACGACCTGGAGGACGACGAAGCAGCAAGGAAAGCTCACGGTATGCAGCCGCTTGTTTAGAAAGATCATCGTATACAATTAATACGTGCTTGCCTGCGTACATAAACTCTTCCGCCATCGCAACACCCGCATATGGAGCTAGGAATAGCATTGGAGCCGGCTGTGAAGCCGATGCAGATACAACGATCGAATAGTCTAATGCACCGCTCTTACGAAGTGTTTCAACAGCACCACGTACAGTTGATTCTTTTTGTCCGATGGCGACATAGATACAAATCATGTCTTGATCTTTTTGGTTGATGATTGTATCGATGGCAACAGATGTTTTACCTGTTTGACGGTCACCGATAATTAATTCACGTTGACCGCGTCCGATTGGAACGAGCGCGTCAATCGCTTTAATACCCGTTTGCAATGGCTCATGAACGGATTTACGAGCCATAACGCCAGAAGCAACCGCTTCTACTGGGCGAGTTTTTGTTGTGTTAATTGGACCCATTCCATCGATTGGTTGTCCTAATGAGTTAACTACACGGCCGATTAGTCCCTCACCAACTGGAACCTCCATGATGCGGCCTGTACGGCGTACTTCGTCGCCTTCACGGATTTCCGTGAAAGGTCCAAGGATGATAATACCGACGTTATTTTCTTCCAGGTTTTGTGCCATACCCATAACGCCGTTCGAAAATTCAACAAGTTCTCCAGCCATGACATTGTCGAGGCCATGAACACGTGCGATACCGTCACCTACGGAGATAACTGTACCGACATCCGTCACTTGAATTTCTGCCTGATAGTTTTCAATCTGCTTTTTTATCAGGGCACTGATTTCTTCAGCTTTGATGCTCATGAGTTTCACCCCTAATCTTTCAAATCTTAACTTAACAATTTACGTTCTAAACGGCTGAGCTTACCGCTCAATGAGCCGTCATATATACGATTTCCAATCCGAAGGCGGAGACCGCCAAGCAAGCTGGAATCTACGATATTCTCAATTTTTAGCGATTTCTTACCGATTTTTGCGGCAAAAACTGAAGATAAGGCCGCACGCTCCGCCTCTGTTAAGGCACGGTAACTGTGCACTTCGGCTTCAGCAATGCCCATTGCTTCGTTCGCCAGCTCAATAAACTCATTGGCCACATCAGCGATTTCATCCTCGCGATGACGGTCAATTAAGATTAACAGTGTATTAAGTACATATACATTTACCGATGCGAAAGCATTCGCTAAAATCTCCTTTTTCTTATCAACTGAAAGCTTCGAAGATTTTAATACGGCTTTAAATTCAGGATGATACCCGACAACTTCCTTCACTGCACGAAGGTCTTCTTCTATTACTCCAAGAGCTTGAGTCTCTTTCGCAATTTGGAAAAGAGCCAACGCGTAGCGCTTTGCTACCATGGAGTTACTCATCGTTTTTCTCCTGCCTCTTGGATATATTCGTTAATAAGTTTGTCTTGATCCGCTGCGCTCAATTCTTTCTCAATTACTTTAGATGCAATTAAGACAGACAACGATGCAACTTGTTCGCGAATCGCGGCAACTGCTTTTTCTTTTTGCTGTTCAATCTCTAACTTAGCGGCTTCTTTAATGCGCTCAGCTTCTCCGCGGGAAGCGGCGATAATTTCTTCACGCTGAAGATCGCCTTGCTTTTTCGCTGCTTCAATTAAACTTTGAGCGTCACTGCGGGCTTCTTTTAACATATTTCTTTGTTCTTCTACTAAAGCGGCAGCTTCTTTACGGCTCTTTTCAGCTGATGTGATTTCATTTGCGACATGCTCTTCACGTTCTTTCATGATGCCCATCAAAGGTCCCCATGCGAACTTCTTCAGCAATAACATCAAGATGATAAAAATCGCTAATTGGAAAAGAATCGTACCCCAATTCACTCCGGTATGTGCTGCTGCACCTAATACTAGACTGCTTGTAAACACCTCGGGTTCACTCCCTTCAAGAGTTGTTCCTTTATATATACAAAAAACCATCATTTTCAATCGTCATTTTTTGAAAAACTTTTATCAGGGTTTGTAATATTAACCTGATGATTACAGATATAAACGAATGGCGAAGGTTCTCTGATGATCTTCGCCATTGGTCTCGGAGTTACTCTAGATTATTTTGCACCTTGAACCATGAACGCGATAACAACCGCGATGATAGGAATCGCCTCAACTAACGCAACCCCGATGAACATTGTTGTTTGAAGCATACCGCGAGCTTCTGGTTGACGAGCGATACCTTCAACTGTTTTAGATACGATAAGACCGTTACCGATACCGGCACCTAGTGCTGCTAAACCGATTGCAATTGCTGCTGCTATAAGACCCATTTGTAATTTTCCTCCTTAAAATGTATAAATAATTTTATTTTTTTGTTCAAAAAATTTGAACAGTTATATTAATGGTCGGTACTCACCTTGTGAGACAAGTAAACCATCGTTAACATGGTGAAAATAAATGCTTGAATGGCACCGACAAAGACTGAGAAGCCCTGCCACGCCAGCATTGGTACAGCTGCGGCAGCCCAACCCCAATTTCCGGATTGTGCAAGACCACCTGCGAGTAATCCTAGTAAAATCTCACCCGCGTAAATGTTTCCGTAAAGACGGAGACCGAGAGTCAGCGTATTCGCAAACTCTTCAATAATCTTGATTGGGAACATGAACCAAAACGGTTTAAAGAATTCTTTCCCGTAGGCAGCTGTCCCTCTCATTTTAACTCCATAAAAATGGGATAATCCTACCACCAATACCGCTAGTGTCAGCGTTATTCCTGGATCGGCAGTCGGCGATTTCCACCAAAGTGTATCATTGATGACGATTGAAAATGGCAGTCCCAGCATATTAGCGACAAAGATATACATCATCATGGTAATTCCAAGCACATGAAATCGCCCGCCGGTTTTCCAATCCATCGTACTGTTAATGATGTTCTTAACAAAATCCATGACCCATTCCATGAAATTCTGGACGCCGGTCGGCTTCATTGCCAGCTTACGCGTAGATAAGACGGCAATTAAAAAGACAACTGCACTTGCCACGGTAATCATTAACATGTCAGCCAGATTAAAATTAAGTCCAAAATATGTTACTATTGGAGCTTTGTGTTCCAACAATATTCACCTCGCTTCCCCGCTTTTTTTATGTATTTTTAATGCTGTGAATAAAAAAATCTATCATAATGACAATATAGGATGTCATTAACCCTATAACCACACTAATGAGGTGAAGCTGGTCTGGATACATCATCGTAACCATAACGGCCAGCGCCGCCGTCGCAAACCTTGAAAAAGATCCGAGTGAGCGCACCTTTTTCCCCTGTTGAATCGACTCGCCAAACTTGTCCATCTTTCGGACCATTAACCACAAATTAAAAAGGCTCAAACTCGTCCCAAAAACCAATCCCAGAAAGACGGGTTGATAAGACGTGAACCCCCAGCCGAGTACATAAATAGATAATAACAAAAACATCCATCTTCGCAGTCTTGAAAATATTAGTTGATATTCCGGCATGGTTGGTTTAATCTCCTGAAAAGAAATGACGGATTGGGAATCAATACCTGCCGCTAGTCCGAAGAACAATCCGATTATTAAGAAAATTACTTCTACACTGATGAAGCGGACTTAAGGTATTCGGGATAGCTGAAAAATGGTATTTCACAATAGGGTAAACAACATGAAAACCCTCTCATTTTACACCCTTTGTAAGCATACAATAGGCAACTTTCAATGTCAATGAGTTTACGTGAATTAATCCACAATCCATACCCCGTAATTTCTTCCAAAACCGTTTTCTGTTTTACACTATAATTGTATTGTAAAATCGGAACGTTTTATGGCTAATTTGTGTCGATTTTGTGAACATTCCTTCACAAATTGTGAAAAGTAAACAAAGACTAGGCCGCCGCCTAGTCTACTTTTTCGCCAATCTTGATCATCGTTTCAATAAAGTCCTCCTTGTTCGCCTTTTTGGCAAACACCTTCACGAGGTAGGTTCCCTCTGCCGGCAGCTGCTCACTTGGAATATCTTTTTTGATCAGCCCCTTTTTCACATTCACCGCCGTATCCAAGAAGCCAATAAAGCGGTAATCCTCAGGGTTAAACAAGGCAATCCCAAACTCCTCCGCTCCGCCCGGCAAATAGACCTCATACCTGTACTGCCCCGGTTTGTCCGCTTCGGCAAAATCAAAGCCCATCACCCTTGGGTATCCCGGTTCCTCGAGCACATACAGATAGGGAATTTGCATCGTTTTCGCCCCGGCTTGCAGACTGAGGTAGCCATCATGGATTTTCCCTTTAAAAATCTGCGGGTCGACCCGGAGTTCAAGCGTAACATCCTTTGATTGGTGCGGCTCTAAGGTGAACGTGAGCGGGAACCTCCAGCTCAGCCCGTCAACACGGTTCGGAATCGTAAATGAATAGCGCGCGCTTCGCTCACTCGTATTTTCCACATGTAAAACAGCCTTATGACTGTCACGCTCATCGCTAAATTTCCCAAATTGGATACTGCTCGGAGTGACGAGCGACGCCGTTTTGATCGCTTCATCCACTTGGATTCTGCCGGCGCCCTGTTCGAATGTGCGATAGTAGGCCCCTGTTTTTGCGGTCATCGTTACCTTGGAGGAATCGGCCCCGCTTTTCGCAACCCCCGTTTTCACCAGCGGTTTCGCCGTATTCATCAACGCCGCCTTGATTTGTTCCGGCGTCCAATCCGGGTGCGCCTGCTTAATCAACGCGCAGGCCCCGGCGACGTGCGGCGCCGCCATACTCGTCCCCTGCAGGCTCAAGTAGCCGCCCGGCACCGTCGAGTTAATCGCCACCCCTGGCGCGACAATGTCCGGCTTAATTTCCCACGACCCCGTCACCGGCCCCCTTGAGCTGAAATCAGCGAGCTGGTCCCGTTCTTCCGCGACCAAGACCCGTGCCGACAGCCCTTGCTTGATTTTTTTTTGTAAAATAACTCCGTCACTCTTCGAGAGTGATCCGACAGGGATGGTCAGCTGAGTATCGAGGTTACCCATGAAGCCCCCGCTCATATTATTGTAAATTAGCACAGCTGCCGCCCCCGCTTGCCGGGCGTTTTCCGCCTTTTCCGAAAAAGTTAATGTCCCTCTTTTCATCAGGACTAGTTTTCCCTGCGTCTTTTTCAATTCAGTTTTCCTTCCAATCCCGCCATCGACAATCTCAAGCGAGCGATCAAGCGCCCAGTTGGCTGAGCCCTCCATTGGCTGAATCCGCAATCGATTCCGGCTTCCTTCTATTAATAATGACGGTATCTCCATCGTCGGCGTCGAGGCCCCAACAGATATTGCCTTTGAGGCCGTCCCCGGCGAACCGACCGTCCAGACATTCGGTCCGGAATTCCCCGACGCCGCCACAGCGACAATTCCTTTATCGACAGCACGGTTGAGAGCAAGACTAATCGGCAGGTCGGGACCGTTGATATCGTTCCCGAGCGAAAGGTTAACAATATCGACTTTATCCTTGATGGCCTGCTCAATCGCCGCCAGCACTTGCTCGGTTGTTCCGCCGCCGCCAGGTCCAAGCGCCCGGTAGGCAACGATTTTTGCCTCAGGGGCGACGCCTTTTATTTTTCCATTAGCCGCAATGATGCCGGCGACATGGGTGCCGTGGATGGTCGCCTGCCCGAGGACCTTAGTTTCCATTGGGTCCTGGTCATTGTCAATGAGATCGTGGCCGCCGGCATAGTTTTTTTTCAAGTCCGGATGGGTGTAATCGACGCCGGTGTCGATTACACCCACCGTCACGCCCTTTCCGGTCAGGCGCTGATTTTTTTGATCAAAAATACTGCGGACTGCATCGCCGCCAATGATTTTGACACTTTCCTCGGTTTGGACTTGATACTGGGTGACCGGTGAGATGTTCAGGATTTGTTTATTTCCGGCAAGCCGCGCGATTGCTTGCGGTTTCCCTTGGACAGAAAAACCGGTAATCGCCTCACTGAAAACACGGCGGAGCTTGACGTCCCTAAACGGGCGGATGAGCTCATTGATTTCCTGTTCGCTATGCTGTTTCTCTAAGAGAACGATCGCGATTGTCTCCTGAGTGGGTTCGGGAATCGGCGGATGGATGAGTGTTCGCGGAGCTTGAAAGGCCAGGATTAGTGCAAGCAGTAATTTCATTTGAAAAATCCCCCTTTTTTAATCCCGCATTAACGGGCAGTAAGATCTCCACATCGGGACTTTGAGGAAAACCATTGAGGATAGGTAAGGGATCAACTGCCCGTAAAAGCCCGATTGGTTCAACTAACAATCAGTGGAGGATGGAAAGAACCTCCACTGATTGAAGGTTCACCTTATATCGTTTTCATTGAGTGAGGAAAGTATGCGGTTTTTTGGGAGATGATA
This sequence comes from Neobacillus sp. NPDC058068, assembly GCF_042885335.1. Taxonomy (NCBI): domain Bacteria; kingdom Bacillati; phylum Bacillota; class Bacilli; order Caryophanales; family Bacillaceae; genus Neobacillus; species Neobacillus sp. NPDC058068. The sequence goes on from NZ_JBHVSI010000006.1 coordinate 120,486, forward strand.
TAATTTACAATAGGTTTTAGAGTTTCTATGAAAATATAAAAACAGCTAGGATATGAAACTCATCCTAGCTGTCAATAAAATATAACATATAACTGTGTAGAATCCAGGACCTCAAAAAAACAGTTCGAATTTATTCTGGAAATACAGTACTTACTCCGATTACATACCTTTACACTGACCGGAAATAGACCCGCTAATGCTATTGGAGGCCCCGAAGTCGGTCACTTTTGTACTGTTTCCATTGCAAGACAGCTTACCATTTACATGGTTTCCGGCTAAAATTGGTCCATAATTGCCGAATTGCTTATTCGCTGAGACTTGGTTGTTATTGGAAAGAGTAAGACCACCATTAAATTTGTTTCCGGCTAATGTCACATTGCTTGCTGTTCCAGAAATCTCAGTTTGGCCATTTACGGTGGTACCAAACACTTGTATCACTGATGCTTTGTCTGACTGTAGGCCACCATTAATATTACTATTAAATATTACTAGTGATGCACCGTTATGAACAATGACACCCCCGCGAACATTAGCCTCTTTTAGGCAAGTCACTCCTTTTGAAACGACTAGTCCGCCATTATGGCTACCTGTGACAGTTGATGTACAAGTAGGCAATTCGCCTGGCAGAACAGTTGCTTTAAACTTGTCGGCTGTGCCAATATTTCCAGTAGCATCAATGGCTCGGTGCTCCACTATATGTGTCCCAAATCCAGGGACAAATGGGCCACCTGGATCCTTTTCGGTATAGGACTGCTCAAAGGTAGCCTTCGAAAGCCCACCGGTACCGAGGTTCCCATATGTCAGCTCTTTCACATCGGTGCCCGAATGTGTGAACTTAAACGGCGTACCGTCCGGCTTCTCTGGGAATCCGAAGTAATTGTACCAGCCGTCACCATTTAAGCGGAACTCTCCTACTACATACCCTGGCTGATCATCCTGTGGCTTAAGCAGCATGTCGAATTCGTTAAAATACACATTATGCTCAACCTCATCTGATAGCCTTGTTAGTGGTTCAGATAATGATTTAGGCGCTGTTGGCAATCCATTGTCCACAGTCCAAGTAATCGTGTCCGTTCCAGCATTCGGAATGGCTGGGTCGGTTACTGTTGCCTTTAGCTTTGAGGCTCCATTAGGAAGGGTCAATTTTCCTAAATCCAGGAGACGGCTGTTGTTTGTTCCTTCTATCTTTTTACCGTTGAGCTCCCAGGTTACTTCTAGCACTCTGTCATTTGGATTGGTAGTTTCGACGAATGCTACTTCATTGTTAGCCAGGGCATGGTCAGTTACAGAGTGGTAAGTGAATTTCACGTCTACCATCGTATTTGGAAGTGGCTTACCAATTGTCCATTCACGTGTCTGAGTCATCCTTGGACCATTCAAATAGTTCGGATCGCGTACAAATTCAGTTTGGTCCTTCACTGTTACTTTAAGTTTGTCACCGGTCTTTAAGTTTAAATCAGCTAGCTTTAGAAAACGGCTGTTGTGGGCGTCTGATACGACCTTGCCATTAACTTCCCAAGTGACATCGAGCATATGGAACCTTGGATGCATCGTCTCGACCCATACCACATCTTTCGGTCCAACCTCACCTACAGGAGTCGAATTAAGTGGCATCAGGTTAGCATTGCGCATACCAGTAATTCGTTGAGTCATTTGCTCACGACTAACCTGATCGAAATAAAAGCCAGTATGTCTCATCATTGAATGTTCACTTGGGCGCCAGACATTGGAACTATAATAAACCCCACTCTCATACCCATTAGAATCGGCCGCTCGAATAATTCCGCCAGACTCACTTTCTTCACCAAGCCACCGCCACCATTTGGATTTATTCTGTATCATCTGTTCAGAGGAAATCCGAGTGTGATGGGTGGAACTCGGCTCACTTATTGGATGGGGACCTCCTGGAACTCCACGATTATAGTAAGCGTATTCATCTTGAAGATTACCAAGAGAGTGCCCTAACTCATGCAAGGAGACTAAAGGGCCTTGAGGACTACCGCCTGATGTTGTGGCGTGAACTCCTCCGATACCGCCATATGTAAATGTATTGGCGATTGCTAATGTCTGGATATTCTGTGCACTTGAAGGAATGCCAAGTGCAGGTGCTACATTCTCGTTAAGGATCTTTGTGCGCGCTTGTGTGCCGCCGGAACCATAGGTGATTCCACGTGCTAGCTTATCTGCTGGGCATTTAGTTGCAAACTCAAGGTTGAAGACGGTATCGCGACGGACATTTCCATCGTCTGGGTCACAGCTGATGCCGGAATCTTTTGAAGGGGTTTGGACCATATACACATTGAAGTAATACCGATAGCTTCGAAAAGGCTCCACACTCCATTGAACGTTTAGATTCCTTTCCACATCCTTTTGGAACTTGTCCATCTCGTTAGCAGTATAACCATCACCAAAGATAACTAGGTTAAGTCGATCCTTTGCAGGGCCAGTGACTTGCAAGGGAACAACATTTACATCTCCCAATTGTAGTTCTTGAGCCACAATTTGTGTTGTAGATGATTGTACCTTCTCTACTTCATTAGCAGCATATCCAATGGCTGGTAAAGGTATTAGAAGTAAAATGCTGAGAACAATTGAATAAAGAGCAGAATATCTTTTAATCATGCAATCCCACTTTCATGTTATATTCACAAGGCCTTGTGTTACCTACATTTTGGCATATAAGTGGGAATCATTTCAATAATTTTTGGACTATTCATAAAATTAGTAAAATAGTCCTGGTTTATGTTGAGAAAGGATCGGTCCCCTTTTGAGATTTAACAACCTTCCCTGGAAAAAGCAGGTGTTACGGTCGCACACGGAGATCCAATTCCTACCATAATCTAGTTCTGCCATTGGACTATCATTATGGAACGATGCGAGCGATTTTGACTGATTCCTCTTCAAGTACATGAATGCCTCCGATTACTTCATAAGCTGCACCAATTGAAACAAGGAAATCTCCCGTGATAGCGAGTTTTTGTTCTTGGAGAAGCTTGACTAAATCTGATTCACCTAATTGTCTTGTTACGGATACAGCCTCAAGTATTTGTCCAATCGGCCCCAAACTCCGGTTTTTGTCTATTTATACATTTCCCACCAAATATCCCATCTGAATTTTTTTTATGCCCTTAAACATCAAAAAAAGGCGGACATCTCTCTGTCCGCCTTCCTACATGAAATTACTTAATCCAGGCTCCATCAGAACCTAGTTTATAGCCGTCAACTGTTGTGCTGTAGGCCATTTTTCCAGACTTCGGATTTAGGTAATACCATTTACCGTTGATGAGTTTCCAGCCTGTGTTCATCGCACCGCTATTGCTTAAGTGGTACCACTCGCCGCCAGTTTTCACCCAGCCAGTCTGCATAGCACCGCTGTTGTTTAAGAAGTACCATTTGCCGCCGTCAAGCGCCCAGCCTGTTTGCATTGCGCCGGATTTATTAAGCAGGTACCATTTACCGCCATCAAGTACCCAGCCCGTTTGCATAGCACCATTTTTATTCAGGTAATACCATTTGTTTCCGTCAAGCAGCCAGCCTGTTTTCTTCACATCTTTCGTGTAGTAGAACCATGTGTTTCCTTCCAATTTCCAGCCATTTTTCACCACTGGTTCTGGTTTCGGATCTGGCTTTGGATCTGGTTTTGGATCTGGTTTTGGATCTGGCTTCGGATCTGGTTTTGGTTCTGGATCCTTCACTTCCGCACGGAAGATCGTAACATCCTTCTTCGTTTCGTTTCCAGCAAAGTCAAGAAGACGAAGACTTACTTTGTTTTCGCCATGCTTCAAGTCAACCGTAAACTCATACGGAGTATCAGCAGGAGTCATTACATCTACTGGGCTCTTGTATGGTTGGACAAATACTTGGTCAGAGCCAACATATAAGTTAAGATAGTTAAAGTTATCTTTTAAGCGTAACTTCACCGTAGCTTGATCAACATCATAACCCACTTTTTCTGGGGCATCGACAATGATTTCACCTGGTGTGGTATCAACAAAAACAGTTCGGGAAATCGCGTACTCTTTGCCCGCAATGTCTGTTACCGTAATCGGAATCTTATACTTGCCGTCTTTTTCAAACTTAACCGTTGTTGAGAAGCTGTACTGCTTCTTCGCTGCGTCGTAAGTAAGGGCTACATCCTTGCCATTTACTTGGACTTTGTCCACGCCAAGGTCGTCAGTAGCATAACCTGAAACAGGAACTTCAAGCGATCTGTACGTACCGTTTGCTGAAGGTGCCGACATGAACACAAGCGGAAGTGCCGTGTCACCTGCTGCTGTTTTCGAACCGCCAATATTGTAGGCATAATCAGTTGCAAATACTTCAACAGACGTTTTTGCTGCCAGCGGGGTTTCAAATTTATAGCTTGTTGCCGTGCCGCTTACTTTATCCGTTACTAATTTTCCATCAACATAGATCGCGTAACTCATCACGCCAACGCCTTGCTCATCTGTTGTCCAGTTAACGGTTGATGCTTCATTATCGTAAGTTGCTTTCACCTTTGGAGCTGTTGTATCGACATAAACTGGAATCTTCTTCGATTGATATTCAGCGCCCTTGTAATCCACTACAGATTTGATCTCATAGTAGTACAGGCCGTCTTCTACCTTCTTAGAATTAACAGTACCATCCCAGGCACGGCTAGATTTCAAGTTATACGTACTTGAACCCGAATTCCCAGAATTATAATAGCTTTTCCGCACATCTTTTTCTAAGGCAACGCGGCGAAGGAGCTTACCGTCTTTATCAAGAATGTTAAACTGCGCTTCAGAAGCATTCCGTAAGAATGTTGGCAGTGGGAAAGCATTATCCATTAGGCCATCGCCATTTGGAGAAACTGCATAATATTGCTTTCCAGGAACTGGAGCCTGCAAATACGTTTTACCATCATTCGTAAACAACATCTCATTCAAACCATGGTTAAAGAACTTCGTTTCGCCAAGATCCTTAAAGCCATCAAGAATGCTTGGACGATCCCATTTTCCGTAGAAACCAACATACGGAACGTTGAGCGTTGCTTCTAACTTATTGTTCGTATCTGTAAGAGTCACGAACCCTTCAACGAAAATATCTTCTTTCAGATTTAAAGCAATTTTCTTACCGGCATTATCAAGGCCAGGAATTTTTGCATTTGTTAAATCAACCTTTACGGAAAAATCAACCGATTTTCCAGCTGGCACTGTTACGGTTTTTGGTGCATCGACTACGGCACCATCCATGTTGCCTGCTATTAACGCATTCGTATCTGGTTTACCAGTCGTTTGCTTAATCGTGTCCGTTAAAACGTCGGTATTCACAGCGTACGTTACCGCTTTATCGGAAATGTTCTTTGCTGTAAAGTTCATCGTGAATTGTTTGCTCGTGAAATCCTTTAACGCGACTTTGCCTTCGTTGCTTGATTTTTCAACAACGACAACAGGTGTTGAAACCGCGTTGAAGGTTTGCATCATCCCTGCACCTTGACGGCGTGGTGAGAATGGCTGACCATTTAAATCAACAATTTTGCTAGATGTGTTCATTAAAAGAACCTTAGCAAAGTGGGTCCGTTCGCCAGCTGTTAACGCCTTGAAACGATCATCCTTTTTCAAGTATTGCTGGACAAGCGCACTTCCGCCGGCAACGTGTGGCGCTGCCATTGACGTACCACTCATCACTTCATATTTATCATTATTAATTGTTGAATAAATTTTTCCACCAGGAGCTGTAATTTCAGGCTTAAAATCAAGGGAAGGTGTAACACCCCATGAAGTGAAGTCAGTCATCCGGCCCATTTCAGGATCATCGGTTTTCTTCGTTTGTGTCACATGTAGCGTTGTGTGACCTGCCTTGATTGCTGCTTCAAGCTCCAATCCTTGCTGTCTTTGAATCTTCATGAACGGAATTTGCCATCCGCCTTGGTTTTCATAGAATACTGGGTTATCACTGTTATAAACAATGATACCTGCCGCTCCTGCTGCTGCAGCATTTTTCGTTTTATCCGCAAACGCTAAATCACCGCGCGGCATCACGACAATTTTACCTTTGACATCAAGGCCGGCATAGTCTGCTGGAGCTCCAAGCTTACCGCCTAGGCTGACTAATTGCAGTGTATTCGATTTAGCCAGTTCAAGCCAGTCATCAATCCCAAATCCAGTCGCAGTGAAGCCTTCTGCTCCATCTACTGTAATGCCATGCTGGTAAAGATAACTAACATTACCTGCAGCCGCAACTTGAATCGTGTCGGTATTTAGTCCTGGGGCACCGACAACGCCAATATCTGGGTTACTTGCATATGGATTCGGATTCGTTCCATAACCATAAGAAATATGTCCGGAGTTACCAGCAGAAACGGAACTAACGATTCCGTTATCAACGGCACGAGTGATCGCTAAATCTTCTGCGCTTCTTTCATCATAGAAAGATGCTACTGAACCTAGGCTCATGTTCAATACATCTGCACCAAGCTTGATGGCGTCATCAATCGCTGCTAGATAGACATCGGAAGACGTTGAACCATAGTTTGGATCATTACTGAACACCTTCATGCCAAGAATTTGTGCTTCAGGTGCTACCCCTTTAATTCCACCCTTTGATTCATCACCGTTAGCCGCGACCGTTCCAGCAACGTGCATTCCGTGATTCGAGCCACCTGGCACTAAATCAAGGATCGTATTATTTTCATCAAAGTAATTATAGCCATATGGTACTTTATCGGTGAAAAATTTACCCTTTAAGCCGGCTTCGCTGACAAATTTGCCAACCTTTTCTTTTGATAACGCTTCCTTCGCAGGATCCGTTACTTTAAAGTCGCGGTGGGACGGGTCAACACCTGAGTCAATGACAGCAACTACCATGCCTTCACCTTTCAGTTTCGCGTCTGCCCATGTTGTTTGCGATTGGATGAACGAGTGGCTCGTTTTCATGTCCGGTGTTTCTTCAGGACGGTTGTATTCGTTGGCGATGTAAACATTTTTTACACCTGGAATCGCCTCAATTTTAGCGATTTCGCTGAACTGAACATCGCCGCTAAAGCCGTTAAATGCCGTCGTGAAGTTCTTTTTGTAATTAACCTTCACGCCTTTGGCGGAAATCTTGTCTTTTACGCTATTTTGCTGTTTTACTAGTGTTGAAGCTAATGAACTCTTTTTACTTTCTGCTAAGTCTTTATATAATTTCCCCTCTTGTGTCGCGAATTCGACTGGTGTTTGTCCGTCTACCTCGACGATCACGCGGACCTTATCCGCTGGATTTACGCTTTTTGTCGTCTTAATATCACCTGAATCGATCGTTTTCAGTTCCTTACTTCCCAGGTCTTGCAGCTGCTTTACTTTTGCAGCAAAATCATTTTCTGGCGTGCTTTCAGCTGATGCTGATGCGGCGAACCCTAGATTAGAAAGTACTAGAGCAGACGCCAGCGCATATGAAGCAGCCTTTTTCTGTGTTTTTTTCTTCATGAAAGCCTTTCCCCCCTATGTATCTATCAAATTTTGATTTACAACAATTATTCGAAAAATCAAAATAGGTAAACTTTATAGTAATTGAAATTGTAAATTTGGTCAATATAATTTATCAATTATAAAAATAAATATTTTTCAACATTTTTAGAATCTTCAATATAATGGTATAAAGAGGAAAATCATTCATCGCTTACTTTTTTTCGACAAATTGGAAGTTATTTTCTTTTTGATTTGGAGGTTTTCTGGAATATCATTTGATTTCGATCTATGGCCTTGATGGAATTTCATTTTATTTAGATTTGGAGAGCTTAATCGGAATATTATTAAATAATTAGAGGTTTTTTATGGATTTAATAGGTTTTTAAGGTTTTTTTAGGGGACTCTCTCGTTTAGATGGTCTGTTTTTTGTCGTGAAAATGGTTTTGGCTATTTAGACATTTATTGGAAAAATTAAACATAAAAAAAAGCCGAGCAGTCTCGACTTTTTTTCAAAGAAATTATTTCGTCCCAAATAACCGGTCGCCGGCATCGCCCAGTCCTGGCACGATGTAGCCGTGGTCGTTCAATTTCTCATCTAGAGCGGCGATGTAAATATCGACGTCCGGATGCTCCGTTTTCACGGCCTCGACGCCTTCTGGTGCGGCAATCAAGCACATAAATTTGATATGTTTCGCACCGCGCTTTTTCAAGGCATAAATCGCATCAATCGCCGAACCGCCTGTTGCCAGCATTGGATCAACGACGATGAAGTCGCGCTCTTCAACGTCACTCGGAAGCTTCACATAATATTCCACCGGCTTTAATGTTTCCGGGTCGCGGTATAAGCCGACATGGCCTACCTTCGCGGCCGGAATACATTTCAACATTCCGTCCACCATGCCAATTCCTGCCCGTAAAATTGGAACCAACCCTAGTTTTTTCCCTGACAATACCTTTGATTTTGTTTTGCACACCGGTGTTTCAATCTCGATATCTTCAAGCGGCATATCCCTTGTGATTTCAAACGCCATCAATGTTGCCACTTCGTCGACGAGCTCGCGGAACTCCTTTGTTCCCGTATTAATATCCCGTATGTACGTAAGCTTGTGTTGGATAAGCGGATGGTCGAAGACGTATACCTTTGCCACAATAATCGCCCCTTTTACTAAAATTAATAAAACACTCCGTACTATTTTACAGAAATAAATTGCAATGAGCAACTCGAAGCCTGTTTCTTGAAAAAAAAACTTGCCGACAAATACCGGCAAGTTTCATGCAACTCCGCTGTATAAATCGGATTCCTTTTTTATCGAACGCCTAGGCCAATCGCAACCCCTTGCCTTTGAATTAAATTTTTCCAAATTCCTCGGTCCCCTTAAACTGAGTTTGGTATTGCTGTAAATTGCTTTGTGCACGGGTAAACCTTGTTAAGGCGTAGGAGCCAAAATCTTCGCCGCCAGCTTCCTTCATCAAGGCCCAGATTGTCCAGAGGAAATCCAGGAAAATCTTATTCAATAACAGCTGCTGCAGGTGTGCGCTCGTAATCTCGCCGTTGAAGTATTCCAGCAAGAACAGCTTTTCCTCTGCCGGAGACAGTTCCGCCTCAATGATATAGGCCGCAACATCCCAAAGCGGGTCGTTCATGCCGGAAAATTCCCAGTCAATCAAGTACATCCGCTCTTCCCCACTCTTGACGAAGTTTTCCGCCAGCGGGTCATTATGGCAGGGAACAAGCTGCACCTGTAAGGATTTATAGAAGGCCTCTAGTTCGAGTACCTGTTCTTTCACTTCGGCATGGCCATCGAACAACTTTCCATTTAACGCGGACAAAATGGTTTCGTATTCGGTTACTTTTTCAAATACATCAAACCGGGTGCTGAAAGTCTCCCCAGAGGTATGCAGGGTGTTAAAAATCCCCGCTACCTGCACGAGGTTTTCCTCGCGGGTGCCTGTTTTCGGATTAAGAGTTTCCGCATCGGGGATAAAGCGGACAATCTTCAAGCCCGTTTGTTCATCGAAGTAAATCACCTCGGGATTAATTCCAAGCCGGCTGGTAATCTGCGAATTAACCTTCTCTGCCAGCCTATTAATATAGTGCTCGGTCCCTTTTCCCGGAATCCTCGCTGCAAATTGCTCCATTCTGGTCGTGACTTTATAATTCCGGTTCGTCAAGCCGCCTAGCACCTCGACAGCGGTTATCCCGCTTTCGCTGATGTTCAAAGCTCCGGCAACAGCTTGCTTCAGCTCTCTTTCTTTAAAATCAGCTTCTTTCTTTTGGAGGGATGGGTAGATTTTATCCACCACTTTAAAATGATGCAGATAACTATCAATTTCCGCCCAAATCAAATCAGGAATCTTTAAAAAGCCAATCTCGATTTTCCTTGATACGTCTAATAGTAAGTACTCGTAATTTACAAATGGATTTTTATTGTTCTCAAATAAACGGAGCATTTCCAAATACACTTCATATGAAATTTTCGTAATCCCGGTCATCTCGCCGTCGATCCGGTTTAATTGGTGAATGTCCTTGGAGATTTTATAAAGATGATTGTTCTGAATTTCAATGAAAGCCTCATCGCCCAAACCACTTTCTTTTGTCACCAGAATGCAGTCGCGTTCCGGATGGTTAAGCAGGTCAAAAACCGCCGTTTCCTCGATGAGAATATCATCTTCAAACAGAAGGAAGTCATTGGTAATCAGATCATCCGCCGTGGCAAGGGAGGCCATACTTCCCGTCCACAAATACCTTGGATTTTCAACAAAGTGCAAATTGCTTTTCCCTATTAAAAATTCCGCTTCGGCAAACGCCTCTTTGTGATAACCGGTGACAATGATGATTTTTTCAATCCCGTTATTCTCTAAAATGGCAATGTTTCGCTCTAAAAGGGTCGTATCCTTGATGGGCAGCAGGCAGGCCGGTAAATCAAATTCTGACTTTTCCCCTGCCGCGAGGATGACCGCTTGTTTAACCGCTTTCATTTCCAAGCTGTACAACTTGATTTTTGTTTTATGTAGCTGGTCTACCTCATTTTTCAGAAACTCAATCCCTAATTCAGTAATGAGATAGCTGTGTTTATTACTCGATTTCTCAATCGTGATGTACTCATCTTCAACTAAATCATTCAATGTATAATTTACTTTCCCGATTGAAAGATTGCATAAATCGGCTAATGCTCGTTGACTAATTTCCGGCTCCTTAGAAATCACTTCTAATAGACGAAATTTATACATAGTACGCCCCAACTCCACCCTGTTCAATTTTTGAACAATTGAATCATACCATATTTTTTTCCGAAGTAACGTTGTCTTTTTTTAAAAATATTCGACATTTTTATCATGAATCAACATCGATTGACTTCATTTTTTCCTCAATGAAAAAACGACCTTCGAAGTGAAGGTCGTTGGGTAACGATTAATATTCCGGATAAAGAGTGAATTTGCTTGTTAATGCTTCAACGCGTTTGCTCGCCTCATCAAGCTTCGCTGCATCCTCATGATTCTGCAATGTGAAGGCGATAATGGAGGCAATTTCGTCCATATCTTCTAGACCGAAGCCGCGGCTTGTGACGGCAGCTGTACCAATACGGATGCCGCTTGTGACAAACGGGCTTTGCGGATCGAATGGAATCGTGTTTTTGTTCACGGTGATGCCAATTTCATCAAGCACCTTTTCGGCTACCTTGCCTGTTAAGCCAAGGTTCTGGACATCGACCAGCAGCAAATGGTTATCGGTTCCGCCAGAGACAAGCTTTAGGCCTTCCTTTTCAAGGCTTTCCGCTAAGCGCTTGGCATTAGCAATAATGTGCTCCGCGTATTCTTTAAAGCTCGGCTGCAGTGCTTCGCCAAAGGCAACCGCTTTAGCAGCGATGACATGCATCAGTGGTCCGCCTTGGATCCCAGGGAAAATCGATTTATCAATTTTCTTGCCATATTCCTCTTTGCAAAGAATCATCCCGCCACGTGGACCTCTTAACGTTTTATGCGTCGTCGTCGTAACGAAGTCGGCATACGGCACCGGATTTTGATGCAGGCCTGCCGCAACGAGTCCGGCGATGTGGGCCATATCGACCATTAAGTAAGCGCCGACTTCATCGGCAATCTCACGGAACTTGGCAAAGTCAATTTCACGCGGATAGGCGCTGGCACCGGCAACAATCATCTTTGGCTTGTGCTCAAGTGCTTTTTCACGGACGACATCATAATTAATGCGGTGTGTTGTTTCATCAACACCATATTCAACAAAATTATATTGAATACCGCTGAAGTTAACGGGACTGCCGTGTGTTAAGTGACCGCCGTGGGAAAGGTTCATGCCAAGAACGGTATCGCCCTGCTCAAGAACGGTAAAGTAGACGGCCATATTTGCCTGTGCCCCGGAATGCGGCTGGACGTTCACATACTCCGCACCAAAAATCTCCTTGGCACGGCTGCAGGCTAAATCTTCAACAATATCGACATACTCGCAGCCGCCATAATAACGTCGGCCTGGATAGCCTTCTGCATATTTATTGGTTAGCACCGACCCCTGTGCCTCCATAACCGCTTCGCTGACGAAGTTTTCTGAGGCAATTAATTCAATTTTACTGCGCTGACGGCCTAATTCCTTCTGAATCGCTTGATATACCTGCTCATCCGCTACTGACAAATGCTTCATGTGATAAATCCCCCTTAACACTATTTACATATTGTGTGAAACCGTAAACAATTTGAAAATTCCCTCTCCATTTTAGCACGTTTTTCTTTTATGTAAAAATTAATATGGTGCCTGACACCTTCTTCCATTAAAAGGGAAACGGTGCCTGACACCACGTGTTTTTAGTGCAGGTGCCTGGCACCAATGGTTTGACGGGGCCCCATGGACAGGGCGCCTGACACCACGGACGTTTTTTAAGAACAGCTTGAATTTTCTTTGTTCCGTTCATAAACGGCTCTGGCGCCGCCAATCAGTTTTGGCCGGACCTTAGCAAGGGTTACATAGGCCTTGCCGACGGTTTTTTGCTTGACACGGATTGGCACAGCAACATGTTTCAAGTGCATGCCGATGAGGGTGTGCCCGATGTCGATCCCTGCGTCTGCCTGGACGAACTCGACCACAACAGCATCATCCATTTGCTCAAACGCATACGTCGCCATCGCCCCGCCTGCCTTCCGGACAGGAACAACGGAAACTTCGGCTAACCGGCGTTCCTCGGCCGTCGTGCGCTCAACAACCAGCGCCCTGTTTAGATGCTCGCAGCATTGAAAGGCGAGTTGGATCCCCAGCTCCACCTGAAGCTTTTTCAACCCGCGAAAAATCATTTCGGCGACTTCGATAGTGCCCGAGGTGCCGATTCGTTCGCCGATGACCTCGCTCGTGCTGCAGCCAATAACCAGCAGCTGCCCCGGCTTAAACGCTGCCTGCTCCTTGAATTCCGTTAAAATCGCTTCCAACTCTTTTTCCCATTCGTGAATCATCATCGGCACATCCCTTTCGATACGGCTGTTTTCGAACAATTTGTTTGTTTCCAACGAATCGAATCAGCAAATCTACCATTTTTCAAAAAATTATCGTAAATTACGTGCAGGTGAGCCTATTTCGGCCTCACCCTCATGTTTATTTACCCAAAAACCTAGTTTATTTGCGATTCTACCTGTTTTATTTGCGAAAAGTCCGCTTTTATTTGCGAATCGGCAAATTTATGAATAAACCCATGAAAGTTAGAGGTGCTTTTCTTCATAGTCAGTGATTTTGCCGACGCGGTCCGCATGTCGTCCGCCCTCAAATTCCTCAGTCAGCCAGATTTCGGCAATATCTCGCGCTAAACCAGGCCCAATCACGCGTTCACCCATCGCGAGCACATTTGTATCATTATGAGCTCGTGTTGCTTTAGCACTAAACGTATCGTGCACCAAGGCACAGCGGATGCCTTTAACCTTGTTAGCGGCAATACTCATGCCAATACCAGTGCCGCAAATCAAAATCCCTCTGTCAAACTCGCCGCTCGCCACCTTTTCGGCGACGGGGAGCGCATAATCCGGATAATCCACCGATGTTTCACATTCACAGCCAAAATCAACATAGTCAATCTTTAATTCATCCATTAAATTGGCGATTTCCTTGCGAATATGGATGCCGCCATGATCTGATGCCAGTGCTACTTTCATGTAAAAATCCTCCTGTTCCATTCTCGGGTCTTCAATTAATTTTGACATACCGCCCTAAAAATATAAAGATTAATAAAAATTTGAGCTGGACTCATAAAATAAAAGCCCGATATTAAAAAAAGAGCACGGGCCGAACCATCAGCATAAAATAGAAGCTCTCCATTTAAGTAGAGAGCTCCCATTCAGCATTACGGTTTTAATTTTTCAATCGCTTTATCGATTAATTCTTCCAACTCGCGGAAGGTTTCTTGATACATTGAGAGGCTCCCGCCGTAAGGGTCAACGACGTCAGGATTGAATGGTTCACCGCTGTATTCCTTTAAGGTAAAAACCTCGAAGTTTGCCTGTGGATATTGCAGCAGGATCGCCGCTTTATGCGAGGCAGTCATCGTTAAAATCAGGTCGGCCCATTCCACCTCTGCCGTGGTCAGAGGGGTTGAGCGATGCTGATGTGAAATCTCGTTGTCACCGAGTACTTTCTTGGCATGCGCTGACGCCTCACTGCCGCTCGCGGCATAAATCCCCGCCGATCTGACTTCAATGCCATCAAGGTTTTTATTTTTCAAAATTGCTTCCGCCATTGGACTGCGGCATGTATTGCCCGTACAGACAAACAAAATTCGCTTCATAAAAGCCTGCCCCCTTTCCTTCTTATCATTATGTCCAAAATTCCCAACAAGTTCATCTTTGGTGCCTGACACCCATAATATGTTCTTGGTTTCCAGGAACTAACAAATGGTGCCTGACACCCTTAACAATTTAGCGATAGGTTATAGCTTGTTTACCCATTTGCTCCCAGCCGCGTTTGAAGGCACTGATTGTGACTTTGCGGTTTTTGGTTACGGACAATGGGTCATTGAAATAAATATATTGGCTGTCATAGCCTGTGACGAGGACGCTGTGTTCCTTATAAGTAATGGAAAGCTTGCCAGTCGGCGTATTCCACGTCTGCCAATATTGTGATGGGACGGTGTCATACCATGAGGTTACAATCACCCAGACAGGCTTGCCATTATTCAGCTGCTTATAAATCTCTTCAAACCGGCTGCCGCTGAAATCAACGACCCGATTGGGCAGATATTTCTCTGCCAGCTCCGCAATTGGCCCGTGGTAAACGCCAAGACCAGGTTTCGAAAAGCTATACATATCACCGACAAACCCTGAATAAGGATTGCCGAAGTAAATTTGTCCATTCCTTGTTGAATACGGGGTCGGATCCCGCCGCACCTGGGACGCTAACGTCATTTTGTTCGCCTTCACACCGGCATCTTGGAGCATCATCGCAAGCGAGGTAACTTCACAGCCGCGCGGGAGCTCCGGCATTTGTGCTATAAGCGGGGCATTTAGCTGCACCGATGATACAGCACCGCTGCCGCCAAGGTAATACCAATCCCCTCCGCTTTGAATCCAGCCCGTTTTCATCGCGCCATCCGAATTAAGATAGTACCATTTTCCGCCATCAAACACCCAGCCGACTGCCATCGCGCCGTTTGCCGCCAGATAGTACCATTTTCCGCCGCTCGAGAGCCAGCCGGTTTTCATCGCACCATTACCAGCTAAATAATACCAGCGGTTCCCATCCTTTATCCAGCCCGTTTTCATCTTTCCTGATCCATCTAGATAATACCATTTGCCGCCATCCAACACCCAGCCGGTCTTCATCACCCCGGCGCTATCAAGGAAATACCATTTGCCGCCGCTCGATAGCCAGCCCGTCAGCATGGCTCCGCTATTTTTGAAAAAATACCACTTGCCTTTATCGAGTAACCAGCCTGTTTTCATGACCCCGGTTTGGTCAAGATAGTAGCGGCTCCCGTTATCGGTAATCCAGCCGGTCTGCTTTTCGCCATCAGGACCATAGTAATACCAAAGCCCGCCCGCGAGGACCCAGCCAGTAGCGGCCACCGTTACTTCGATTACATATGTATTTCCAGCCCCGTCATCCGCCGTAATTTTGAGAATCGTGTTTGCAGGCTGCTTCAATATCGCCGCTTCAAACATTCCTTCTGAATCGGCTTGTGTGGTGTTGAGCAGACCCTGTTTATTTTCCACCTTGATGGCGGCATTCGGGAATGTTATTCCTTTAATGACTGTCGTTTGCGTCGTTACTTTTTCTAATAATTGAATTTCAGCTGATTCATTTGTCTTTACCAGGGTATCTGCCAATGCTAGTTTTGGAAAAAGAGCTTGAGAGATTACCAGCAATGTAAGGCAAAGATTGATCCATAATTTCCGTTGCACCGTAGTTCCTCCCCTGTTAGATTTAATAGATTGCTAGGTGAAAAATTTACCAGCTTCTATTCTATCATATTTACAGGGATTTTTGGAAAATTGAAACATTTATGGCATCGAATGCTTTACCTGTTACCAGAACGGAATCAGCAGCATTAACCGAAATCAAAGTGGAATCAAAGCTTGAACCCTTACCAGAACGGTATCAGCAGCTTTAAGCCAAATCCGAGCAAAATCGCTCCGCCAAGCGCTTCACTGTATGTCCCAATCCAGCTCTGCACCTTTCTGCCGAGCAATAATCCGGCCCATGTTTGCATTGCTGCAACGATTCCAAAGCATAAGATAACCATAACGGTTTTAGCGCCGTAGATGCCCAAGCTTAAACCGACGGAGAAACTATCAAGGCTCACACTCAAGGCAAATAACACTAAGCCGAAGCCAATCGGCGTAATGACTTTCTCATCACCTTTTTTAAAGGTCGACCACACCATTTGCACACCTAACAAGATTAACAGCAGCCCGCCAATAAAGGTAGCAAACGTGCCAAACTTTTCTGATAAATATTTGCCGGCTATTAGTCCAACAAGCGGCATCCACACATGAAATAAGCCAATCATCAGACCAATATTAATAATCCTCCGCAGCGGCAGTTTGTACATCCCCATGCCAAGCCCAACCGAGAAGGCATCCATCCCCAGTGCAAATGCCATTATTACTAGTGTAAGTATTTCGCCAACCACTTCAGACATTCCGTCCCGCCCCCTTGGACTAACTAACCTAAGCATATGCACGTCCAAACGATTTTAGAAGCCAAACTGGGGAAATGGGGGGGCTTGCCGTCACTCCAATTTTGCAAAAAAACACCAGTCCCCGCCTCATAGGGGAGCTGGTGTTTATTAGATGAGCCCGCTTGCCGTCGCCGAGACTCGCGTTGGTATATTCCGCGATGATTCAGGACGGAGAAAAACAAGCGGCTTTTATCAGTGCGGCTTACGTATCGCTTATTCCGCAATGATCTTATTCCCGGCAGCTTTCTGGAGGCGGTTCATGATGGCATCGCCTACTCCGGTGTGCGGGAACATTTCACTAAAAATAATATCCACATCAAGCCTGTTAAAGCGGCGCAGTGTTTCATAGAGCGCGGCGGCAACCGTCTCAAGCTCCGCCCTCCTGCCGCACGCCAGGACATAATCCGCCTGATAGGAAGATTCAAGCTCCTCCGTCGTCAATACCCCGACCCGCAGTCCTTCTCGCTGCTTTTCTTCTACTAAATGCTGAAGAAACTCACGGGTGCCTGACACCATAAAAAGCGGGGCATTTGGGGCGTAGTGGCGGTATTTCATTCCAGGTGCTTTCGGCTTAGCGCCTGCGTCCGTTAAGGCTAGGTCGTCGCTAACCTCACCAATCACGGCTTCGAGCGCTTCTTTCGTGACGCCGCCGGGTCTTAGGATGACCGGGATCTCCTCGGTGCAATCGATAACCGTTGATTCGACGCCGACCCCTGTCGATCCGCCATCAAGCACGGCGGCAATTTTTCCGGCTAAATCATCGATTACATGCTCCGCCTTCGTTGGGCTCGGTTTGCCCGAGCTGTTGGCACTTGGCGCGGCGATCGGCAGACCGCACTTTTTCAACAGCGCCAGTGCCACGGGGTGATCCGGCATCCGTACCGCAACTGTCGCAAGCCCAGCCGTTGCCTTTTCTGACAAAACGCCAGCCTTCTTTTTAAAAATAATCGTCAGCGGTCCCGGCCAGAACTTGTCCATCAGCACTTCCGCCTTAGCAGAAATCTCCGTAACAAAGCCCATGAGCTGCTGTTTTTCGGCAATGTGAATAATTAACGGATTATCCACAGGCCTGCCCTTTGCCGCAAAAATCTTTGCAACGGCTTCATCGCTCTCCGCGTTCCCTCCCAGTCCATAAACCGTCTCTGTCGGGAGCGCAACCACTTCGTTTTCCCGTAAAAAATGGGCTGCATCCACAACATGTGGATTACTTTCTAAATTATCCACATACTTATCCACTTTCCAGACCTTTGTGTTCATTGTTATCCACCTTCATCACAGCTGAGTCATTTATCGAAATTTGACGAATATAGTCACTTAGACCGATATTTTTCAATCAATACGTTTGAAAGTATAAAAGAAGGCGGGGATAAAAACAAGTTTTATCCACAAATTGTGCATAACTTTCCAGTAAAAGTGGATAACTTTGTGGATATATCCACAATTAGAGTGAAAACTTCAAAAATAATGAGTTATCCACATTTAATACGTGTCGAATATGTTCTAAGTGATAAAATGACAGCGGCAGATCGCCGCGGCCAATCGGCTGGAAACCCAGCATTTCAAAAAGTGTCAGGGCGGCACCTTTATTGGTTGCCAAAAATAAACTTTTCAATCCTTTCTCGTTTGCTAATTGCACCATTTGATCAAATAGAACAAGAATTTCCTTTTCAGCTTCTCCCGGCGAAACAACCAGCGACCGCAGCAGCCCGGAATCTGCGATTACCTCCATGCCAAGCGTTCCCCGGAGCGCGGCGTCCTCATCCTCCAACAGCAAGAAATTACCGATGGTCTCAACCGTTAGCCCATCCGTCCCAAGATTTGCTCTTGAAAGAAACTCTTGTAAACGACCCAAATCCCCTCTATCAGCCTTGCGAATTAATGTCTGCATCCCATCCACCTCTTTTTTAGATTCTAGTCTATGAATATGAAAAAGTAGGCCAAATAGAACAGTTGGATTCGGGAATCTAGTAAATATTTTTTATCCGCATTTCACGCCGGAAAGACAAAAGCCAGTCCTTTTATCCAGGAACTGGCTTAATAAAAAATCTTTTCCCACATCTCGACGACAAAGAATTTTACCTTCACTGGCGCTTCATCTTCGACGGTGTACACTGGCGCTTGCTTTTTTGTCTGCTTTGCAGCTGTTTTTACTTGTGTAGGTTTTTTCGTGACTTTCGACTTTTCCATGACCCGCTCCTTATCAATGAATGCTGGTTTTTCGACTGGAGCTGGCTCAGCTGCGACTACTTCTTCGTCTGACGCCTTCTCAGGGACCATTTCTACTTCTTCAGAATTCTTCTTCACCTCTTCAGGCGCCATTTCTCTCCCCTCAGAACCGTTCTCCACCTTTTCAGAAGCTTTAGCCACTTTTTGTTTTTCATCAAAGCCCTCACTGATGGCAACCCCATTTGAAAAATCAAGGAAGCATAACGGCGGATACAGTACGCACCACCAATTCGCTCCTTCACCGCTGCCAAGCGTTATTAAAATTGCTTGATACTTTCCCGCCGGGTATAAATACTGACCGTATAACTTCGTCGGAAACTGGACCTTCGCGAACTCTACCTTGACCGGCTGATCTGCCCCTTCATCGAAGACTACTTTTTCGGCAATCGCTTGAATTTCCGGGAGCTTCGCTTTGATGACGGTTCTTGCTTTTTCCATCGAAGTTAAATCCTGTACCCAGAGGGTAATCTGGGCGTTTACGGCATCGCGGACCTTCCGTTTAATCGCCTGATCCGCTTCAAAATCACTATTGGCGAGAATCCTGAGGCGAATCGCCTCCCCGGGAATCACAATCGATTCCTTCTGCGCCGCTTCTGTTTTTGGCATATATAAACTCAACATCGTTGCAAACGATAAGACAATCAAATAACCCCAAACTGCTAATTTACTTCTCATTACCAGCACCGCCCCTTCACTATCAACATTGTGGACAAAATGCCAGAATCTTAAACTAGTAAATTTTGATATTTTTGCAAGAGCAATAAAAGTTTTTTGTAAAAAAAATCATAAATATGAGGAAAATGGCGAATGATTATTAATAAGAAAAACTCCAAAATTCATGCAATATCATTTTTTCTAAGGAGTTGGGTTGAAGAATGGCATTTATGGAAGGAATTAGAGAATCAAGAAAGGGCGCGCAGCTGATTATCGACGGAAGTAATCTCATGTCTAAAGCAGTTGTTGATCACTTTCTATTTACATGGCAATGGTGGTTTGGGATTGGATTATTTATTGTCCCGTGGATTATTTGGCTCCTGTTTCGGAAAAAGGAGAGCACAGGAAGGTTACTTCTTGCAGGGTTGATCACGATTATTTTAGCACTTATTATTGATCTGATTGCGGTTGAAATCGGGCTATGGCGCTATCCGATGAAATTTTCACCTGTGGCCCCCATGTTACTGCTGCCCTATCATTTTTCGTTAGTCCCTGTGGCGATTATGTTTGTGCTTCAAATTAAGCCAAAAGCGAATTCACTGTTAAAAGGAGCGATATTTGCTGCCTTAGCCGCTTTCGGGGCGATGAAGTTTTTTGTCTGGATTCATTTTTACGACCCAAAAGACTGGTTGTCCATTTATGACTTTTGTATTTATTTATTTTTATTCTATGTAGCTTATTGGTTCAGTAAAATTGGCGGTTATGAACCAATCGATGGAAAATAATAGCTTTAGACGTTCCATGAGGACAAGTCTCGCTCTTTTCGCATGGTTTCTGTCCTCATGAACGCCCCATGAGGACAAGTCTCGCTCTTTTCGCATGGTTTCTGTCCTCATGAACGCCCCATGAGGACGAGACTCGCTCTTTTCGTACGGTTTCTGTCCTCATGAACGCTCCATGAGGACAAGTCTCTCTCTTTTCGCATGGTTTCTGTCCTCATGAACGCCCCATGAGGACGAGACTCGCTCTTTTCGTACGGTTTCTGTCCTCATGAACACCCCATGAGGACAAGACTCGCTCTTTTCGCATGGTTTCTGTCCTCATGAACACCCCATGAGGACAAGTCTCGCTCTTTTCACACGGGTTCTGTCCTCATGAACGCCCCATGAGGACAAGTCTCTCTCTTTTCGTACGGGTTCTGTCCTCATGGGACCCACAGTATGCAATTTGCAATATGAGTTTATTTCCCCTCCACAAAAACGGAAGTATTTCCTATTACTCCCCCGAAGCCGATTTCGGCAAACACCATCCGGTCCTTGCCGTTGATATCATTGACGACTTCTACCCTAACATCTGAGAAGGAATTTTGAAAAAGCTCCGCGACCGCTTCGCCCTGACCGGCACCAATTTCGAAACAGACGAGCGCAGCCGGCGCCAGTACCTGTGGCAGCTCGCTCATAAAGCGGCGGTAAAAATCCAAGCCATCCGCGCCTGCGAACAAGGCCCGGTGCGGCTCATGCTCCGTCACCACCTCGGACATCGTCCCAATATCACCAACCGGAATATACGGCGGATTCGAAACCACCACATCGAGCCTAACCCCGCTCTCAATAAACGGACCCAGCAAATCACCCTGAACAAAATCAACCTCGGCCCCAAGCCGTGCAGCATTCTCCCGCGCCACCGCAAGCGAATCCGTCGAAATATCAGTGCCTGTTATATTGGTGCCTGACACCCTTCGTGGACATTTGTCCGCTCCAGGCGGACACTCGGTGCCTGACACCCGATGTGAATCCATTTCTAATTTCAAGCTGATGGCAATGGCGCCGCTGCCTGTGCCGATATCGGCCAGCACTAATCCTTGCCGGCCGCTAAAAAGCCGTTTAGTCCGTTCGAGTGTTCCTGAGACAAGCTCCTCGGTTTCCGGCCTTGGAATCAATACCTCTTCATTGACGATAAACGACCGGCCGTAAAACTCCTCCGTGCCAATGATGTATTGAATCGGCACCCCTTGACCATGTTCGCGGACAGCCTCCTCGAAGGCCTCCCAAACCGCAGGCGTTATCTCCTCACGTAAATTCGCAAACAGCTGTGACCGTGACATCCCAGTGAAATGGCGCAGCAAGAGTTCTCCCGCATTTTCGTCCCGCCCTGCTTCGCTTAAAAAAGAAGAAGCCCATTTCAGAGCTTCAAATACTTTCTTATTCATTTGAGGCACTTTCCAGTCTGCGCGCTTGATCGTCCATAATCAAGGCATCAATCACATCGTCGAGCTTTCCTTCCAGCACCTGGTCGAGCTTCTGAATTGTTAACCCGATCCGGTGGTCGGTCACGCGGTTCTGCGGGAAGTTGTAGGTGCGGATTCGTTCCGAACGGTCACCGGTACCAACGGCTGATTTCCGCACCTGGTCGTATTCCGCCTGTGCTTCCTGTTGGAACTTATCATAGACACGGGCACGTAAAACCTTCATCGCCTTGTCTTTGTTTTTATGTTGCGACTTCTCATCCTGACACGAGACCACAATCCCGGTTGGAATGTGCGTTAACCGAACGGCTGACATTGTCGTGTTAACGGACTGTCCGCCGGCGCCGCTTGAGGCAAATGCGTCAAAGCGGATATCCTTATCGTGGATTTCCACTTCTACTTCTTCAGCTTCCGGCAAGCAGGCCACCGTTGCTGTTGAGGTATGGATTCTGCCGCCTGATTCCGTTTCCGGAACACGCTGAACCCGGTGAGCGCCATTCTCAAACTTCAACTTCGAGTAAGCACCTGTTCCATTTATCATAAAAATAATTTCCTTGAAGCCGCCAAGACCTGTCGGGTTGGCATCAATAACATCCGTTTTCCAGCCCTGTGCTTCAGCATAGCGGCTGTACATGCGGTAAAGCGTACCGGCAAACAGCGCTGCTTCTTCGCCGCCTGCAGCACCGCGGATTTCAAAGATAACATTTTTGTCATCGTTTGGATCCTTTGGAATTAGAAGAATTTTCATGCGCGCCTCTAATTCCTCAATTTGTGCTTCAAGCTCGTTTACTTCTTCCTTCACCATTTCACGCATGTCGGCATCAAGCTTGTCATCGAGCATGGTCTTGGCTTCCTGAAGCTGTTCGCGTGTCTCTTTATATTGGCGGTACGTTTGTACTGTCTCTTGTATATCAGCTTGTTCTTTTGAATATTCACGAAGCTTTTTTGTATCATTAATAATTTGTGGGTCGCTCAAAAGTTCGTTCAACTTTTCATAGCGATCTTCCACCGATTGAAGACGATCAAACAAGTTTATTCACCTCAGTTTTTAGTCCATAACAGTATAATTATAGTATAGGTAAAAAGCGCAGTCAAAACCAAATTACAGGGAGAAAATTTTTTAGGGGATTTTTTTTCAAAAATGTAACACTGACACTGCCCGCAGAAAAAACATGCCCTAAAAATCAGAGCATGTTATCGGCGATCTTCTTTCACGCGCACTTCGATATGATATCGCGGTATTGCCTGAATGAGTTTTTTATGAAGACGTGCCTCAGCATCGACCTTTTTCTCGTCAGATAGCATTCCTTTTTTATTAACAGAAACCCACATCCGGTCGCCGTTTATCCAGACGGAATCGGTCACAAATTCGTTAGTACCCGCAATAACTTGTTTCGCTTTATTGATATCGTTGCCCTGATTCCCAGCACCAGCCTCTCCGCCGCTGCCGGTCCCTTCAAGGTCAAGGAAGTTCGGATTTTGGTTGGTAATATCATCTTCGACAAGGTGCTGCTGGTCCTTGCCGCGGTTGGACATATAATTAGGAGCCGCCCGATCAGTCCGCAAGTCATACGCCTGTTCATTCGCACCGCGATTGTTATTCTGACACCCACTCAACATAAACAACATAATCACCATGGGAAATATCCACTTCTTCAGTATCAACACCTCCTAATACTATCATGCCCGTCTGGAAGTTGAACCTGCCTAGTGAAATCCTTCCAATAGTAAAGGGTTTTGGGTGTCACATTTAGGGTGTCCATTTAGGGTGTCAGGCACCGCTCGTGGACAAATGTCCGCCCCACGCGGACACCGACTCGTTCAAAAATAAAAAAAAGACATTGTCCACTCCACACGGACAAATGTCTTTTTTGGGTGTCAGGCACCACATAAATGGCACCACAAAATGACACCACATAGTGGCACCCATAGAAGCACCACACAGAAGTCACCACTCCAAAGTTTATCTCACCGGAATGGCTTTGGGGACTTCGTGGTGGTGGCGGCAGCGGGGCTCGTAGGCTTCGGATGCGCCGACTAAGATGACTGGGTCATGGTAGGATGCGGGCCGGCCGTCAATTAGGCGCTGGGTCCTGCTTGATGGTGAACCGCAAACGGTGCAGACTGCCTGGAGCTTCGTAACTGTTTCCGCAACTGCCATTAATGGCGGCATTTGCCCGAATGGTTCGCCGCGGAAATCCATGTCAAGACCGGCGCAGACGACGCGGTGGCCGCTGTCCGCCAGCTGCTGCACAACCCGGACAATACCTTCATCAAAAAACTGAATTTCATCAATCGCAATGATGTCGATATCCGCTTCAACATGTTGAAGAATTTCTAAAGAATGGGAAAGAGGCTTCGCCTGAAAAGAAGAGCCATTATGGGATACTACAGATTGCTCGCTGTAGCGATTATCAATTCGTGGCTTAAACACAGCTATTTTTTGTTTGGCAAATTGAGCACGCCTGACCCGGCGGATCAATTCCTCCGATTTTCCAGAAAACATACTGCCGCAGATAACCTCAACCCATCCGCTTTGTTTCATTAAATACATAAACGGCGTCTCCTCCCTAGCAAACCCTTTTAGATCTATTATTATGATATGAATTTTTCAAAATAAAAAACAGGCAAGAATATTGCTTTCTTGCCTGTTTTGAGCGATTATTGCTGCTGATTCTTAAGGCCGTATTTTTTGTTGAAGCGGTCAACACGTCCGCCAGCTTCAGCGAATTTTTGACGTCCAGTATAGAATGGATGACATTCTGAACAAGTTTCAACACGGATTTCATTTTTCACTGAACCAGTTTCAAAAGTATTTCCGCAAGCGCATGTCACCTTTACTGTTTTATAATTAGGATGAATTCCTGCTTTCATTCTTTTCATCTCCTTCCGCCCTGAATCTTTCGAAACAGAGTTAGCTAAAGTGCTTGTCTAACAACGAGCACTGAATTACTTGAAGCACACTGCAACAATTATAACAAGGGATATCTGTTTTTGCAAGGTGGGACTTTCAGGAAAAGTAGTTATTTTTTTAAAAAGGCTCTGTTAAAAGTGAATGTTGATCTCCGTTCCAGGCGCTTCGCTTTCCGCGGGGCGGGCGGTGAGCCTCCTCGGCGAATTCCGCGCCTGCGGGGTCTCACCTGTCCCGCTGCTCCCGCAGGAGTCTCGCTGTATCCACGTCCAATCAACATTGTGCTCAATATTAACAATGTTCTTTAACACAGTCTAAAAAAAGTAAACTCGCCTTTTCCTGAAAAAATGTTCTTTCGGCGAAAAAAACCACACCGCTTGTCCCAAATTCCGCTGTTTTTACGAACGGCGGCCCTTCAATTCTTCACCGAGCTGGGCAAAAAATTCTTCATTCGACTTCGTTTGTCGTAATTTTTTCAAGAAGCGTTCGGCAAAATCTGGTGAATCTGACATCGATTTACGAATCGCCCATAATTTATCCAAATGATCCTTCGGAATAAGCAATTCTTCCTTACGCGTTCCGGAACGGCGGATATCAAGTGCAGGGAAGATGCGGCGCTCAGCAAGCTGGCGGTCCAGATGCAATTCCATATTCCCGGTACCCTTAAATTCTTCATAAATGACATCATCCATACGTGAACCGGTATCGACTAAGGCCGTTGCGAGGATCGTCAAGCTGCCGCCTTCTTCAATATTACGGGCCGCACCGAAGAAACGCTTCGGACGGTGGAAGGCTGCCGGGTCAATCCCACCGGAAAGCGTCCGGCCGCTTGGCGGAATCACCAAGTTATAGGCACGAGCCAAGCGGGTGATGCTGTCCATCAAAATGACGACATCGCGTTTGTGTTCCACTAGGCGCATCGCCCGGTCAAGCACAAGCTCAGCCACTTTAATATGATTTTCAGGCACTTCGTCAAACGTCGAGCTGACGACATCGCCGGCAACCGAACGTTCAATATCGGTTACTTCTTCGGGACGCTCATCGATTAACAGCACAATCAGCTCAACATCCGGATGATTCGTAGTAATACTGTTGGCAATTTCTTTCAATAGCATTGTTTTACCCGCTTTTGGCGGAGCAACAATTAAGCCCCTTTGTCCAAAACCGACTGGTGCGACAACATCCATAATCCGCGTTGAAAGATGCTTTTGCGTTGTTTCAAGCTTCATTTTTCTGTTGGGATAAAGGGCTGTTAAAGCTGGGAAATAGACGCGCTCTTTCGCCGATTCAGGATCTTCCCCGTTTACTGCTTCTACGTGCAAAAGCCCGTAATAGCGTTCATTTTCCTTCGGCGGACGAACCTTACCGGAAACTTTATCGCCGTTGCGAAGGTCGAAGCGGCGGATTTGCGATGCCGAAATATAAATATCCTCAGAACTTGGCGAATAATTAATTGGCCGCAAGAACCCGAATCCTTCAGATTGGATGATTTCAAGGACGCCTTCCATGAAAAAATAACCCTGCTGTTCGGCACGAGATTTCAAAATGGCAAAAATTAATTCTTTTTTCGTTAATTTGCTGTAATAGGTCACTTTATATTCGCGTGCGAGTTCATAAAGTTCCTTCAGCTTCATATTTTCTAAACTTGAGATTGTTAACTCCATTTGTGCACCACACTTTAAAATTTTTCCATCAAATCCGCTCGTTTAAATGAACGGGTGATTTTCTTTGAATCGTCTTTTTTAAGAGAGTAGAGGAATTGAAAAAGAAGTAGAAAGAAATGAATAGAATTGCAGAAATTATTTATAATAAAAACAATTACTATTTTACCCCTTGTACAAAAAATTAATCAACTCATTTTTTCAAAAACCTCTATTGGAAATTTTTTTCTGGAAGGAAAACTCTTGGAGAGATCGGAAGTTTCTCTATTTTTTAGCTGGTGCCTGACACCATGCCGGTGTCAGGCACCGCTTATACCTACAGCACCAAGTTTGGTTTTTTCTTCAGGCTGTGACGGCCTTCGATAAATCGGACCGTTCCTGATTTCGCTCGCATAACAACGGAGTGTGTAGAACCGTATGAGCCTTTAAATTGCACACCACGGAGTAGTTCTCCATCGGTGACACCTGTTGCCGCAAAAATAGCATCGTCGCCCTTGACCAGGTCTTCCATGCGGAGAATTCGATTGATATCCAAGCCCATTTTCAAACAGCGCTCGACCTCGGCATCACTTTGCGGTAATAGTTTCCCCATTATTTCACCGCCGAGACATTTCAAGGCAACTGCCGCTAAGACGCCCTCCGGGGCACCGCCGGAACCAAAGAGAATGTCAACGCCGGTATTATCGAAAGCGGTGTTGATGGCTCCCGCGACATCTCCGTCATTAATCAGCTTTATCCGGGCACCGGCTTCACGAAGCTGGGCAATGATATGTTCATGGCGCTCGCGGTTTAGGACGGTTGCCACAACATCCTCAATATCCTTATTTTTCGCTTTGGCAACTGCTTTAAGGTTGTCTAAAACGGATGCGTTGATATCAACAAGTCCGACTGCTTCCGGTCCAACTGCAATTTTTTCCATATACATGTCGGGGGCATGAAGCAGGTTGCCATGGTCAGCGACAGCCAGTACAGCTAAGGCATTCCAGCCGCCTGACGCTAAAATATTCGTGCCTTCAAGCGGGTCAACGGCGACATCGACACGAGGACCGTAGCCAGTTCCTAGCTTTTCGCCAATATAAAGCATCGGTGCTTCGTCCATTTCCCCTTCGCCAATGACAACCGTTCCTTTCATTGGAACCGTGTCAAACACGTCGCGCATCGCTGAAGTGGCAGCACCGTCGGCTTCATCTTTTTTGCCGCGGCCCATCCAGCGGGCTGAAGCAAGTGCTGCTCCTTCTGTAACGCGGACTAGCTCCATTGTTAAACTTCTTTCCATTGATCTCCAACTCCCGTTTTTTCTATTACAACCTTCAAAACTTGCTTTTTGTCTATTCTAGCAATAGTGTACTCGTTTCGCGAGCACACTTCTATCTAAGTATTTATTAGCCTCGTCTTGCACTGGGCGTATTTATTCGACTGGTGCAAGAATCTACGTATTTTTCAGCTGCTCGACTTCTTCCTTTGTCAACGCTTCCCGCCAAACCGTGGCACCAAGACCATTTAATTTTTCTTCGAGATTGCTGTAGCCGCGGTCAATATGCTCGAGCCCGGTTACTTCGGTAATCCCCTCAGCGATCAAGCCGGCAATGACAAGTGCAGCGCCTGCTCTAAGATCGCTTGCTTTCACTTTGGCCCCTTGAAGCTGGATCGGGCCATTGATGATGGCGGAGCGTCCTTCGACTTTGATATTCGCATTCATTCTTCTTAGTTCATCAATATGCTTGAATCTTGCACCGTAAATGGTGTCGGTAACAACACTTGAGCCTGCGGCCTTTGTGAGGAGAGTCGTAACTGGCTGCTGCAGGTCTGTCGGGAATCCCGGATAGACGAGCGTTTTAATATCAACCGCTTTCAAATCAGTTGAACCGTTGACAAACACTTGGTCATCGCCCGATTCGATTTGCACACCCATCTCGCGGAGCTTGGCAATTAATGATTCTAAGTGCTGTGGGATAACATTGTCGATTAAGACGCCTTCCCCAATAGCAGCCCCAATAATCATATAGGTGCCCGCTTCAATCCGATCCGGGATAATCGTGTGGCGGCAGCCATGAAGGGTATCGACACCATCGATGCGGATGACATCGGTCCCGGCCCCTTTGATTTTCGCGCCCATATTGGTTAAGAGTGTGGCTACATCAATAATTTCCGGCTCTTTCGCGGCATTTTCAATGATGGTCCGCCCTTTGGCTCTGACCGCGGCCAGCATAATATTGATGGTCGCTCCCACACTGACGACGTCAAGGTAAATCCGGGCGCCGCGGAGCTCGTCGGCACGTAAATAAATCGCACCCTGCTCGTTCGTTATTTGGGCGCCGAGTGCTTCAAAGCCCTTAATATGCTGGTCAATCGGTCTCGGGCCTAGATGACAGCCGCCCGGCAGGCCGATGACTGCCTTTTTAAAGCGGCCAAGCATCGCTCCCATTAAATAATAGGATGCGCGCAGCTTTTTCACTTTACCGTTCGGCAGCGGCATGGAAATCATCGTTGCAGGGTCAACGGTCATTTCATCATCGTTAATTTCGACCTTTCCGCCGATTTCCTCGAGCAAGTCCTTGAGGATTTCAACATCAGAGATATCCGGCAGACCTTCAATCGTCACTGGTGATTCCGCTAAAATGGTTGCAGGAATTAAGGCAACGGCACTATTTTTCGCTCCACTGATACGAACAGTCCCCTTTAACGGATATCCGCCCGCAATTTTAAGTTTTTCCATTTCCGACTCCCTTCTAAGCCCTATTCAAGTATGTATGGTTGATGGAAAAGGATCTTTTTTTAGGTATGTGCAATCATTGACGAAACGATTGCACATACGCTTTTGTAAAAAGACCCTTTGTCCCAAACAGGCTTTAGGTATATTTTTCCAACATTAAAAGTCAAATTCCGACAGTTTGTCTATTCTTTAGTTTACACGAAAATTTGAATTTCATGTATCAATATTAAAAAAATTTACACGAAAATGGAAAAAACATGGAATTACTAGGCGTTTGTGTGATTATTCCAGTCTTTTAGGAAGCCTTCCATCCCTTTGTCGGTCAATGGATGCTTGGTTAGCTGCTCAATGACTTTATAAGGAATTGTGGCAATGTGTGCACCTGCCATTGCTACACGCGTTACATGGTCAGGATGGCGCACAGATGCAGCAATGATTTGGGCATCTAAGTTATGAATACGGAATAATTCTGCAATTTTAGCTACTAATAGTACACCATCTTCAGAAATATCATCTAGACGTCCTAAGAATGGTGAAACATATGCCGCGCCTGCACGGGCAGCTAATAGTGCTTGGTTGACCGTGAAGATCAGGGTTACATTGACTTTAACACCCTTTTTTGCAAGATAGCGAGTAGTCTCTAAGCCCGCCACTGTCATTGGCACTTTAATGGTAACTTTTTCATCGCCGCCATTAATTTTGATTAGTTCTTCTGCTTCTGCGATCATTTGTTCAGCTGTTTCAGCATATGGGGATACTTCTGCAGATACAGATTCCACTTCTGGTACTGCTTGAAGAATTTCCTCGATGCGGTCTTCGAATTTCACACCTTCTTTTGCAACTAAAGAAGGGTTTGTTGTTACCCCAGATAAAACGCCCATTTTATAGGCCTTTTTAATATCCACTAAGTTAGCTGTATCAATGAAAAATTTCATTTTATTTTTCCCTCCCATTTTTCGACTAAATTTTCAAATTTCCATTTACACACTGAAACCGTCCTCGTGTTAAGGACGGCTTCATTTTATCATATTTAGAGCAAACAACAAAAAATGCTGACATCTGCCGGCGCTTTTAGCGTTTTATGCTCTGCCTGAAGAACCAAATTCGCGCATTTTGCCGATTACAGTTTCTTTAATAGCATCGCGAGCTGGACCTAAGTATTTACGTGGATCATATTCGTTTGGTTTTGCGGCTAACACTTCACGCACCGTCTTCGCTGAAGCGATTTGGTTTTCTGTGTTTACGTTGATTTTTGCTGTTCCAAGCGAAACGGATCTTTGGATATCCTTTGTTGGGATTCCTGTACCACCATGAAGTACAAGCGGCATGCCTGTAATCTTGCCGATTTCCTCCATTTCAGTAAATCCTAAATTCGGTTCGCCTTTGTATGGTCCATGGACAGAACCTAGTGCAGGTGCAAGGCAATCAATGCCAGTGCGCTTCACAAGCTCTTCACATTCTTTCGGATCCGCATAGATAACACCTTCAGCGACAACATCGTCCTCTTGGCCGCCTACAGTTCCAAGTTCTGCTTCAACCGAAACACCTTTAGCGTGTGCATATTCAACCACTTTTGAAGTGATTTCGATATTTTCCTCAAATGGGTGGTGTGAAGCATCAATCATAACAGAGGTAAAGCCGGCATCAATGGCTTCTTTACATTTTTCGAAACTTGAACCGTGATCAAGGTGAATAGCCACAGGAACTGTAACATTATAATCTTCCATTAACCCTTCAACCATTTTGACAACGGTTTTGAATCCGCCGATATAACGGCCTGCCCCTTCAGAAACACCAAGAATAACTGGTGACTTTTCTGCCACGGCAGCCTGAAGAATCGCCTGTGTAAATTCTAAATTATTAATGTTAAATTGCCCAACAGCGTAGCCTTCCGCTTTTGCTTTGTTAAGCATTTCTTTCATTGAAACTAAAGGCATTTTTCTTCCTCCTCAATTTAGGTTGCTATCATTTCGAAAAAGGGCTTTCCATATTAAGGTTTTCCCTCAATTTTACCGATTATGTATGCAGTAAAAATGATAGGCAGCCAGTAAAATTTTCATATGTATCATACCAAATCAGCGGAGGAAATGCCATAAATCAGGCAGCGTTTTAGAAATTGTCATAATGAAAGCGTACCCATTTCTCAATATCCTTTATAAAAATTGTTTACTTACTGCCCAATGACTTTTTTACGGGCCAATTAGTTTAATTGGCCTTTTGCGGAATATGTTTTCTTACGGCTGCCCGGATATCATCAATGTCAAAAGGTTTGGCAAAATGAGTGATTGCCCCCAGATCCTTCGCTTCTTGGATCATATCCAATTCACCGTAGGCGGTCATGATGATGACGCGGATATCCGGGTCGATGACCTTCATTCTTTTTAAAATTTCAATTCCGTCCATTCCCGGAATTTTCATATCGAGCAGAACTAGATCCGGATCATGCTTTTTGACAATGTCCAGCGCCTGAATTCCGTTGGCCGCTTGAAATGTTTGATATCCTTCCTTTTGGAACACCTCGTTCAACAAAATTCGAATACCAAATTGATCATCAACGATTAAAATTTTCTC
Source organism: Neobacillus sp. NPDC058068 (assembly GCF_042885335.1). NCBI lineage: Bacteria > Bacillati > Bacillota > Bacilli > Caryophanales > Bacillaceae > Neobacillus > Neobacillus sp. NPDC058068. The sequence goes on from NZ_JBHVSI010000006.1 coordinate 152,043, forward strand.
CTTCATTCATTCCACCTCTTCCGATTAATTAGATTCACTATTTGTAGAGATTTACACCCATACACACTTGTAGTTATTCTCCTTCAGTTCTGAAAAATCCTGCCTGAATTTTGACAGATTGGGGAAATATCCTTTTATTTTTGAATTTGCTGTAAAACGACTATAATGATAGTGCATAAAGGAGGATTTAAATGTTAAAAATGTTCACTACTCAATTAACCGGCTTGTTTAAGCGGATCGAGGAAAAGGGAGAATTTTCGTTTGAGGACGGTGCCCGTTTGCTGGCGCAAGCACCCGTTGGAGACGGCTCCATCTATATTTTTGGCACTAAGGAAATGAAGGCGGTCGAGCTTGAAGCTTTCGAAGGAGCGGAGCCGTTCAAAGGGTGCAAACGGATAACGGAAGCGGAGCTGGGCGATGCCGACCGGGTGTTGATTTTTTCCCGTACCTCCGCCGATGAAGACGCTGTTGCAGTGGCGGCCGAGCTTCAGAAAAAGGGTATCCCCTTTGTGGCAGTATCCACCGTAATCGAGTCTGCTGGGGCTGATTTGGCGGAAATGGCAGACGTTCACATCGATTTGCGGCTGACCAGAGGCCTGCTTCCGGATGATTTCGGAAACCGCTACGGGTACCCTTCCTCCATGGCTGCATTATTCGTCTATTATGGCCTGAAATTTACGATTGAAGAGATTTTAGCAGAATATGAGGAGTAAAGCAGATACTTTTTTGAAAAACGGCCGTAAAAGAGGCCGTTTTTTAGGTTCATTACGGCCTAGTTAAAGGTGAAAAAGTTTTGGCTATTTTTCTTATAGTTTTGGCTACTTTTTGGAGGGTTTTGGCTACTTTTCAGAGAGTTATGGCTATTTTTCAAGGGGTTTTGGCTAATTAGACATTTACTGGAAAAACCTAAAGACTATAAAGGACCACCCCACACCCAAGAACGGAGGTTTGTCCATTTAAACATTTCTTAACAAAAAAAAGACCAGTTCCCCAACCAAGGGGAACTGGTCCAACAAAACTCTTAATTTTCAATTGTCGCTTTAATAAAGTCGTGGAATAGCGCTTGAGGACGCGTTGGTCTTGAGACGAATTCCGGATGGAACTGGGAAGCCACGAACCATGGGTGGTCGGCTAGTTCGACAATCTCGACTAAGCGGCCATCTGGGCTTGTTCCGGAAAAAATGAATCCGGCAGCTTCCATTTCTTGACGGTAATGATTGTTAAATTCATAGCGGTGGCGGTGGCGCTCGTAAATAACCTTTTCTTCATAGGCCGCGAACGCCTTCGTTCCTTCAAGCAGACGGCAAGGATAGAGACCTAACCGCAATGTGCCGCCTAAATCCTCGACATCCTTCTGCTCTGGAAGTAAATCAATGATCGGATGAGTCGTTTCCGGAACAAATTCAGCGGAATGCGCATCGGAAAGACCGAGCACGTTGCGCGCAAATTCAATCGTCGCCAGCTGCATCCCCAAACAAATCCCAAGAAACGGCTTCTTCTGCTCACGGGCATAACGGGTCGCTTCGATTTTCCCTTCGATGCCACGGTCGCCAAATCCGCCCGGCACAAGGACGCCGTCTACGTCATTCAATAACTCCGCCACATTTTCCCGGGTAACGTCATCAGAATTGATCCATTTGATTTCGACATCGGCATCAAAGGAATAACCAGCATGTTTCAGCGCTTCAACTACAGAAATATAGGCATCCTGAAGCTCAACATATTTTCCGACAAGACCGATGCGTGTTTTCCCTGAAAGGTTTGTAACGCGGTCGACAAGAGCCTTCCATTCCGTCATTTCTGCAACCGGATAATCCAATTTCAAATGGTCGCAGACAATTTGATCCATATTTTGTTCTTGCAGCGCAAGTGGAATCGAATAAAGGGTATCTGCGTCCTGACATTCAATCACCGCTTTGGCATCAATATCGCAGAATAAAGCAATTTTATCCTTCATGTCCTGCGGAACAGGCATTTCCGTCCGCACGACGATGATATTTGGCTGAATTCCGAGACTGCGCAGTTCTTTTACACTGTGCTGGGTCGGCTTCGTCTTCATTTCACCGGCTGCCTTTATATAAGGAATCAGCGTGCAGTGGATGTACATGACATTATCGCGGCCGATATCACTTTTAATTTGGCGGATTGCCTCTAAAAACGGCAGCGATTCAATGTCACCGACAGTGCCGCCGATTTCCGTTATCACGACATCGGCATTCGTTTCTTTACCGGCGCGGAAGCAGCGGTCCTTAATTTCATTGGTAATATGCGGAATAACCTGCACGGTTGCACCTAAATAGTCACCGCGGCGCTCTTTGCGCAACACCGTTGAATAGATTTTTCCCGTTGTCACGTTGCTGTACTTGTTAAGATTGATGTCGATAAAACGCTCATAATGCCCTAAGTCCAAGTCCGTTTCCGCACCATCATCGGTTACGAACACCTCACCGTGCTGATAAGGGCTCATCGTTCCCGGGTCGACGTTAATATAGGGGTCGAATTTTTGAATCGTTACATTCAAGCCGCGATTTTTCAACAAGCGCCCTAAAGAGGCTGCGGTAATCCCTTTTCCTAGTGATGAAACGACACCGCCTGTTACAAATATATACTTAGTCATTAAATCTTCCTCCTCCATTACAGTTTGTACATTATTCGGATTGTTAAAGAATTTTTTTAAAAAAATTATTCTGTCCAAACCCGTTAAAATGAAAAAACTCCGCCGCATAAAAAAGGGAGTTTTTCAAAATAAAAAGCGCTCCACTCGCGATTGCAAGGGAGCGCATTTAGCTAAATAATCATTCGTTCCTTTTTTAAGGAGCCCAAACAAGATGATACAAGGGGAAGAATAAAATGTCAAGCAGCTTATCGGCCCTCTTCTTCTTCCTCAAACTCTTCTTCTTCATCCAGGTCTTCATCAAGATCCTCGTCTTCATCAAGATCGAATTCTTCATCCTCTTCAATGACATCTTCATCGTCATCTTCGTCAAATTCGTCGACTTCGTCCAGATCAAGGTCTTCTTCATCATCAAGAAGATCGTCTTCATCGGCAAAATCGTCGAGCTCGTCATACTCTTCCTCTTCGACTTCATCGAAGTCATCGAGATCCTCTTCATCGACAACCTTTTTCGCCTTTTTCTTCTTAGGCTTCACAACGGTTACGACTTCTTCCTCTTGAGTATCAACTGGATACCAGAGGCGAAGACCCCAGCGATTCTCTCCTAATGAGAGGAAGCGGCCGTCTATATTCATGTCGGTATAAAATTGTGCCAATCTAGCGCGAATTTCTTGTTCAGAAATATTGGAAGCTGATTGAATCTCGCTGACTAAATCACTAAAGGAGATTGGCTGCTTGCTATTTTTTAAAAATTCATAAGCCATTTCGATGAGGGATAACTCTTGTAATTCCTCTTTTGAGTATTGGTTTAAACTCAATATTGGCACTTCCTTCCGCTTGTCTATCAAAAATACATATTCTTCATTATAAACAAATTCTTCTCGTTTATGCTAGTGCTAGCAATTGTTTCCGCTGATTATTTCCTAATCTGATTCATCACGATTACGATTCTTCTGTTCTTTGAACTTTTTTGTTTCTTTAATCGCGATGACAAGAAAGAAAATCGCCAGCAGCAGGAATGAGATTGCACCTAATTGTATTTCATATAAATAGTATAATGGCCAGGCAAAAATTATTAAAGTAATAATCATATAACTAACCTTCATCGTCCCCACCTGCCTGTATCTCTCGAAGTTTGTAAATTAGTTAGTTTGATTATATAAGAAAAATCAAGAATTTAAAATCTACTTGTTTAAAAACATAAAAGACAATGGCTATGGGCAGCCATTGCCAGTTTTTCATTACATATTCCTTCGATACTGGCCGCCGACCTCGTAAAGCGCCTTGGTGATTTGCCCGAGGCTTGCGACTTGAACGGTGTCCATTAACTCAGCAAAAATATTGCCGCCGCTGACCGCTGCTTCTTTCAAGCGCTTCAAGGCATCTGCCGACTCCCCGGCATTTGTTTCCCAGAAGGCGCGCAAATTATTAATCTGCAATTCCTTCTCCTCTTGGGTTGCCCGAGCAAGCTCCATATTATTCACGTCATCCTCGGAAGGTGGATTTGGGTTCAAATACGTATTAACGCCAATAATCGGCAATTCGCCGGTATGCTTCTTCATTTCATAGTACATCGACTCATCCTGGATTTTACCGCGCTGGTACTGCGTTTCCATCGAACCGAGGACACCGCCGCGGTCATTCAAGCGTTCAAACTCCTGAAGAACAGCTTCCTCAACAAGTTCCGTCAACTCTTCCACCACGAAAGAACCTTGAAGCGGATTTTCATTTTTACTTAACCCATGCTCCTTGGTAATAATCATTTGAATCGCCATCGCCCGGCGCACCGACTCCTCAGTCGGGGTCGTAATCGCTTCATCATAAGCATTCGTATGCAGGGAATTGCAATTGTCCTGTAAGGCCATCAACGCCTGCAAGGTCGTGCGGATATCATTGAAATCAATTTCCTGTGCATGCAGCGAGCGTCCCGATGTCTGCACATGATATTTCAGCTTTTGACTGCGCTCGTTGGCGCCATATTTATCACGCATCACCGTTGCCCAAATCCGGCGCGCCACCCGGCCAATCACCGTATACTCCGGATCCAACCCATTCGAGAAAAAGAACGACAGGTTCGGCGCGAAATCATCAATGTTCATCCCGCGGCTCAGGTAGTACTCGACATAGGTGAAGCCATTTGAGAGCGTGAACGCCAGCTGTGAAATCGGATTCGCCCCTGCCTCGGCAATATGGTAGCCGGAAATCGAAACCGAATAATAATTGCGCACTTGATGGTCGATGAAATATTGCTGGATATCACCCATCATCCGTAAAGCAAATTCTGTTGAAAAAATACACGTATTCTGGCCTTGGTCTTCTTTCAAAATATCGGCTTGCACCGTACCGCGCACTGTCTTCAATGTATAAGCACGGACGTCGGCAAATTCTTCCACCGTCAACACGCGGCCAAGCACCGCTTCCTTCTTCTGCACCTGCTGGTCAATTGCCGTATTCATGAACATCGCGAGAATAATCGGCGCCGGGCCATTAATCGTCATCGACACCGATGTCGACGGGTGGCAGAGGTCAAAGCCGTCATAGAGCTTTTTCATGTCATCAAGCGTACAAATACTGACACCGCTCTCGCCGACCTTCCCGTAGATGTCCGGCCGGTAATCAGGGTCTTCGCCGTACAAGGTCACCGAATCAAACGCCGTACTCAAGCGCTTCGCGTCATCATCCTTCGATAAATAGTGGAAACGGCGGTTCGTCCGTTCCGGTGTCCCTTCGCCGGCGAACTGGCGTTTCGGATCTTCCCCTTCACGCTTGAACGGAAATACTCCGGCCGTATAAGGGAACGAACCCGGCACATTTTCCTGGTACACCCATCGGAGGATTTCCCCATAATCCTTATAGCGCGGCAAGGCCACCTTCGGAATATCGAGGCCTGATAGGCTTTTTGATTTTAACACCGTGATAATCTCTTTATCGCGGATTCTCGTCACGAATTTTTCACCTGAATAGGCGGCTTTCGTTTGCGCCCACGTAGAAAGGATTTTCCGCGACTCCGCTGTCAGCAAAGCCTCCGTTTCCTGTTTAACGGCCTCTAAAGCCGCGACCACTTCTGGCTGCTCCTTAACCGCTTCTAAAGCGCCTTCAAGCTGGAATAATTTCCGGGCAATATTCGCCTGCACTTCTGCTTTCTTATGGTACCCGCGCACCGTTTCCGAGATTTCGCGCAAATAGTAGCGACGGTCAGTTGGAATAATCACATTTTGCTTTTCTACTTTTGCCTGCTTCGAAAAAGAAGTCAGCCACTCCGCCGCCATTTTTTCATTGACTTTTTCCACTAACGCCGCAAACAAGGCGTTCGTGCCAGGGTCATTAAACTGGCTGGCAATCGTGCCGTACACCGGCATTTCCGACGGATCTTTTTCAAACAGCATATGGCTGCGCTGGTACTGTTTTTGCACTTGGCGCAACGCATCCTCCGAGCCCTTGCGCTCAAATTTATTAATGACAATCAAGTCAGCAAAGTCAATCATATCAATTTTTTCAAGCTGCGACGGCGCCCCAAATTCACTCGTCATCACGTATAAAGAAACATCACAGATTTCCGTGATTTCTGCGTCGCCCTGGCCGATCCCGCTCGTTTCAACGATGACTAGATCAAAGCCAGCTGCTTTCGTCACCGCAACTGCATCTTTGATCGCCAGCGACAGCTCACTCTTTGAATGCCTTGTCGCGAGGCTCCGCATATAAACGTTCGGCGAGAAAATCGCATTCATGCGGATGCGGTCACCTAACAAGGCACCGCCTGTTTTTTGTTTTGTCGGGTCAACCGAAAGAATCGCCACTTTTTTATCCGGAAGCTCATTGATAAAGCGGCGGATCAATTCGTCCGTTAACGAACTTTTTCCTGCGCCGCCCGTTCCCGTGATTCCGATCACTGGAATTCGTTTCTCAAGTGACTTCACTTGTTCCAGGACTAGCTCAGCTGTTGCCGCCGCCTCGTTCCTTTGATCGACATGAAGTTCGGCTAAGGTAATCAGCTTGGCGATCGCGTTAACGTCGCCTGAAGGCAGCTTTTCGATTTGCTCGGCCGGATCAAGCGGAACTGTTGAAAAATCGCACTCCGCAATCATCCGGTCAATCATGCCTTGAAGGCCCATCGTCCGCCCGTCTTCCGGCGAGAAAATCCAGGCAATCCCGTAATCGTGAAGCTCGGCAATCTCCCTTGGAATGATAACCCCGCCGCCGCCGCCATAAATGCGGATATGCGGCGCCCCTTTTTCCTTTAACAAGTCGTACATATATTTAAAGTATTCCACGTGCCCGCCTTGATAAGAAGAAATTGCAATCCCCTGGACATCCTCCTGAATCGCAGCGTTCACCACTTCCTCCACCGAGCGGTTATGCCCAAGGTGGATGACCTCGGCCCCGCTCGCCTGAAGAATCCTGCGCATAATATTAATCGAAGCATCATGGCCGTCAAACAAACTCGACGCCGTCACAAAGCGGATATGATGCTTTGGCTGATAAGTTCCCATCGAACTCCCCCTTTTGGAAAAAATCTCATTCCCGCATTTATAAAAAAATCTCATCCACCCTTTTGTAAAGACAAACCTAGTTCCTGCTTTTCCAAAAACGAATCTCGGTCGCTCGTTTCCTCATTCACAAAAACGAATCTCGATCACCGCTCGCGATTTTGCCTACTTTTGCGGAATCTCTTGTTGTGCCGAGACCTCTTTGCTGATTCCCGTTAACAAAAGCTCGGTCTGCAATTCAATATATTCTTCGAGCGTAAATAACTTTCGTAATGCCCAGCGGCGGAAGCCCCACATTTGCCCCTGGACAAAAATATTATGGGCGATGATTTCGACCTGCTTTGCCGATAGTTTCAGTTCGCCATTTTCGACACAGCGGGCGAGCAGGTCCTCAAACATTGCCACCATTTCCATTTCCTTTTTCAACACATAGGGAAGCGCGTCCTTCGAAAGTGACTTCACTTCCTGATACATCACCAATACCTCGGCCTGCATTTCATCCATCACTTGGAAAAAATTAGCGATTCCCAACTTCAAACTCTCCAGCGTTCCTGATTTCAAGGAGAGGTCCTGCTGCAGGCGCTCGCTGACATGGTCATAAATGCTGTCACACACAAGATAAAGGACGTCTTCCTTTGTACGTATATATTCGTAGAGCGTCCCGATGCTGAAGCCGGCCGCCTTGGCAATTTCCCTCGTCGTCGTCCGGTGGAAGCCCTTTTGTTTAAAAAGGGTGACGGCTCCTTTGATCATTTGATCGCGCCTCTTTTGCACGAGACGTTCATCTTTGACTGATGCCTGAACTTCTCGTTTTTTCATCATTTAGTGATCATTCTCGAGATAACGAGACGCTGAATTTCTTGTGTACCCTCATAGATCTGCGTGATTTTCGCATCGCGCATGAATCTTTCAACCGGATAATCCTTCGTATAGCCATAGCCGCCAAACACCTGAACCGCTTCGGTGGTTACCTTCATCGCCGTGTCGCCGGCTAACAGTTTCGACATCGCCGATTCTTTTCCGTACGGCAGGCCGTTTGATTCAAGCCAGGCAGCTTGATAGGTTAATAGTCTTGAAGCCTCGATTCCTGTCGCCATATCAGCCAGTTTAAAGCTGATTCCCTGCTGGGCGGCGATTGGTTTGCCAAATTGGTGGCGTTCTTTTGCATAATCAACTGCCGCATCCAAGGCACCTTGGGCAATTCCCACGGCTTGAGCGGCAATCCCGTTGCGGCCGCCATCAAGCGTCATCATCGCAATTTTAAAGCCTTCGCCTTCTTCGCCAAGGCGGTTGGCGACCGGAACCTTGCAATCTTCAAAAATAATTTCTGTTGTCGGTGAGGACCGAATCCCGAGTTTCTTTTCTTTTTTGCCGACCGAGAAGCCAGGGAAGTCGCTTTCGATGATGAAGGCCGTTGTACCTTTTTGTTTGCTCGATGGATCAGTTAAGGCAAAGACGACATAAATATCGGCCACACCGCCATTAGTGATGAAAATTTTTGAACCGTTGAGGACGTAATGGTCGCCTTCTAAGCGTGCCGTCGTCCTCATTCCGCCTGCATCGGAGCCGCTCCCAGGTTCGGTTAAGCCATAAGCGCCGATTTTTGTGCCCTCCGCCATTGGGCGAAGGTAGGTTTGTTTTTGCTCCTCGCTGCCAAATTTATAAATCGGCCAGCCGGCAAGGGAGGTGTGTGCGGAAAGAAGGACACCTGTTGATGCGTCAACGCGGGACAGTTCTTCCACGGCGATACAGTAAGCCAGATAATCGCTGCCAATGCCGCCATACTCTTCCGGCCACGGAATTCCTGTTAAGCCCAGCTCGGCCATTTTGTCAAAAATCTCACGGTCAAAGCGTTCTTCCTCATCACGCTCGGCCGCTGTCGGTGCTACTTCGTTTCGCGCAAAATCCCGCACCATTTTACGAATCATTTCATGTTCTTCGGATAGTTTAAACTGCATCTATTATTCCTCCTCTTGAATAAAAGCACTTTTTAAAGATACTTACTAATCACAATCCGCTGAATTTCGCTCGTGCCTTCGTAGATTTCCGTTATTTTGGCATCGCGGAAATAGCGCTCCACCGGGTAATCTTCTGTATAGCCGTAGCCGCCAAATACTTGAATTGCTTCCGTTGACACCTCGACAGCCGTCTTCGTAGCAAACAGCTTCGCCATCGAAGCTTCCAAACCGCATTTTGAACCCCGGCTCCGCATATCTGCGGCACGATAGACTAATAGTTTCGCTGCTTCTACATGTGTCGCCATGTCAGCCAGCTTAAAGCCAATCCCTTGCTGGGCGGCAATCGGCTTGCCAAATTGCTGGCGGTCCTTCGCATAGGCAGTTGCGGCCGACAGTGCGGCCTCGGCAATCCCTAGTGCCTGGGTGGCAATTCCGATGCGGCCGACTTCGAGGTTGGCCATCGCAATTTTAAAGCCATCGCTTTCGTTGCCAAGCATGTTTTCCACCGGCACCCGCATATCTTCAAACGTCAGCTGCACCGTTCGGGAGCCATGCAGCCCCATCTTCTTCTCATCCTTGCCAATTACAAGACCAGGGGTATTTTTTTCAACAATAAAAGCGGCAATTCCCTTTGTTCCTAATTTCGGCTCGGTCGATGCGAAGACAATATAAATATCGGCCTCGCCACCATTGGTAATAAACATCTTCGAGCCATTGATGACATAATGATCACCCTTCTTCACGGCCCGGGATTTTAAGCTGGCGGCATCGGACCCCGCACTCGGCTCGGTTAAGCAAAACGCTCCCAAATACTCACCAGATGCAAGCTTCGGTACATACTTTTGCTTTTGCTCCTCGGTCCCGAAATAAAGAATCGGCATCGTCCCAACGGATGTATGGACGGACAGGATCACGCCAAGCGTGGCGCTTGCCCGTGATATTTCATTGATGGCAATGATATAGGAGGTGAAATCCATCTCGGCACCGCCGTATTTTTCCGGAACAGGAATGCCCATCAGACCGAGCTCGCCCATTTTGCGAAGAATCTCGCGCGGGAATTCCCCTTTTTCCATGTTATCTATAAATGGGGCAATTTCGTTGGCAGCAAAATCACGCACCATGTTCCGCATCATTTCTTGTTCCGCTGTAAATGTAAGGTTCATGCAAATCTCTCCTTTTGGAGAATCTAAAGTGGCAGTATTCATTGTTACAACCCCTTTTCCACTGAAAAAAATAGGATCAGGCTCCGCTCGCTTACTCGTAAGTGTAGAAGCCGCGTCCTGTTTTCTTGCCGAGCCAGCCTGCTTTCACATATTTACGCAGCAGCGGGCATGGACGGTATTTGTCATCACCGAAGCCTTCGTGGAGCGTTTCCATAATGTAAAGGCACGTATCAAGGCCGATGAAATCCGCCAGGGTTAACGGTCCCATCGGGTGGTTCATCCCGAGCTTCATCACTTCATCAATCGCTTCTTTCGTGGCGACGCCCTCATACAAGGTATAAATCGCTTCATTAATCATCGGCATCAGCACGCGGTTGGAAACGAAGCCTGGAAAGTCATTTACCTCCACCGGCACCTTGCTCAGCGTTTTCGTCATGTCTTCGATTACTTGGTACACTTCATCAGCCGTTGCGAGGCCGCGGATAATTTCGACGAGCTTCATCACCGGCACCGGATTCATAAAGTGCATGCCGATGACCTTTTCCGGGCGCTTCGTTGCCGCCGCAATTTCCGTGATCGGCAATGACGAGGTGTTGCTTGCTAAAATCGCATGAGCCGGCGCGATTTCATCTAGCTGCGCAAAAATTTTCGTTTTGATTTCCATATTCTCTACCGCTGCCTCGATGACAAGGTCGACTTCAGCAGCATCATTTAAATCGGTTGAGGCGGTCAGCCTTGCCAGCACCTCCTGCTTTTGCTCCGCTGTCATCCGGCCTTTATCGACATTACGGGTGAGATTTTTGTTGATAACTCCGAGCCCGCGCTCGACGAACTCATGTCTTAAATCATTTAATAACACTTGATAGCCTGCTTGGGCACAAACCTGGGCAATCCCCGATCCCATTTGTCCTGCACCGATGACCATAACCTTTGAAACCTTCATGTGTTCCCCTCCGTTTAAGGTTGAGAATGAGTCCAACCTCTAAAATTATTTATCTATTTTGCTTGTAAAAAGGTGCTATTCGAGAGTAATTTTGTTTTATCCGAGAGTAAATCAACCCTATCCGAGAGTTATACCACTTTATCCGAGAGTAAATCGACTCTATCCGAGAGTAAAACCATTCTATCCTTAAGCAAATCCCCCTTACCCCCGCGGAACCTCGATCATGATGGCGTCGCCCTGGCCGCCGCCGCTGCAAATGGCAGCCACACCGATTCCGCCGCCACGGCGTTTTAATTCGTGCATCAAGGTGATGATAATCCGCGCGCCGCTTGCGCCAATCGGGTGCCCTAACGCGACCGCACCGCCATTGACATTGACCTTTTCCGGGTCAAGACCGGCAATTTTTCCACTGACTAAAGCGACAGCCGCGAACGCTTCGTTGATTTCAATTAAGTCAATCTCAGCCAAGCTCCTGCCCGTTTTCCTTAGTAGTTCATTGATGACCAGCCCCGGTGTTTGCGGGAAGTCCTTCGCTTCCACGGCAATTGCAGCGTAGCCAAGAATCACCGCTTCGACCTCACGACCTTCACTTACTGCCCGTTCTTCGCTCATGAGCACAAGGGCGGCCGCACCGTCATTGACCCCTGGGGCATTCCCGGCGGTAATCGTTCCCGTCGAATTAAATACTGGTGCTAACTTCGCTAGCCGCTCTAATGAAGTGTCCTTCCGCGGTCCTTCATCGTGCTCGACCACCAGCGGTGCCCCTTTCCGCTGCGGCACCTCCACGGCAACAATTTCCTCGGCCAACTTTCCGCTTTCGATGGCGGCAAGCGCGCGCTGGTGGCTCCGTAAGGCCCACTCGTCCTGTGCCTCGCGGCTAATGTCCATTTCTTCAGCTGTCGAGTTGCCGTACGTGCCCATGTGAACACCGGTAAAGCTGCAGGTCAAGCCGTCATGGACCATTAAATCCTTAACAGCACTGTCACCCATTCTGAAACCCCATCTTGCTTTTGGTAAAATATATGGCGCGTTACTCATTGATTCCATGCCGCCTGCAACAATCACTTCTTCATCACCGGCGCGGATGATTTGGTCGGCCAAGCTGACACTGCGCATCCCCGAGGCGCAAACCTTATTAATTGTTTCCGTTTTGACTTCCCAAGGCAGGCCAGCATGATGGGCTGCCTGACGGGAAGGGATTTGTCCCTGTCCCCCTTGTAAGACGGTTCCCAAGATAACTTCCTGCACATCCGCAGGCTTCACGCCCGCTCGCACCAACGCTTCTTTAACAGCAATGCCCCCAAGCTGTGAAGCGGTAAAGCTGCTTAAATTTCCCCCTAATTTTCCAAAAGGTGTTCTTACCCCGCTTAAAATCACCGTTCTCCCCATGCAAAACACGCTCCCTTTTCCCAATTTTCAGTCATGTGAATGTAACATACCCTTTTCGGCGACTGAACGCTCGCTCGAAAAAATATTAAAAAAATATACCAAATGTAAGCGTTTTATCTATATCCTTATTTTACATAAAAAGGAGCAGAAGTTGAAATGTTTTACACAAAATTGCTAAAATTTCAGAAATTCCGTTAACAACTCAACCTCTGCCAGGCTAAAAATAACTATTAAGAAGCTTCACCACAAACTGCTTTTTCTAAGATTTCAGCGACATCATAGGTGGCAACCTTTTCTTCAACCTCTTTCGCCTTCGTTCCGTCCGATAGCATCGTTAAACAATATGGACAACCGGAACTGATGACAGAAGGATTGACTTCCAATGCTTGCTCGGTCCTGCTGACGTTAATGCGGTGGCCCGTTTCTTCCTCCATCCACATCAAGCCGCCGCCGGCACCGCAGCACATCGCCTTTTCGCGGCTCCGTTCCATTTCGACGAGCTTCACACCTGGAATTGCTTTTAAAATTTCCCGCGGCGGATCGTAGACGTCATTATAGCGTCCTAAGTAACAGGAATCATGAAAGGTAATCGTTTCGTTGACCGTGTTTTGCGGAACAAGTCGGCCGTCTCTCACAAGCTCATAGAGAATTTCGGTATGATGATAAACTTCTACATCCTTCAAGCCGAAATCAGGGTATTCATTTTTGAAAATATTATAGGCATGCGGGTCAATGGTGACAATTTTCTTGACCTCGGCCTTTTCAAATTCCTCGATATTTTTCGCTGCCAGCTCTTGGAACAAGAACTCATTGCCAAGACGGCGCGGTGTGTCCCCAGAGTTTTTCTCTTTGTTGCCAAGGATGGCAAATTTCACGCCAGCTTCATTCAGCAGCTTCGCAAACGATAAGGCAATCTTCTGGCTGCGGTTGTCGTACGAGCCCATCGCGCCAACCCAGAAGAGGTATTCGAATTCTTCGCCAGCCTTGTTCATTTCCTTCACGGTTGGAATCTGAACATCATCGCGGACATCACGCCAGCTTTCGCGCTCTTTACGGTTTAAGCCCCACGGATTGCCTTGACGCTCAATATTGGTCATCGCGCGCTGGGCATCGGCATCCATTTTGCCTTCGGTTAACACTAAATAACGACGGAGGTCGATAATCTTATCAACATGCTCGTTCATGACCGGACATTGGTCTTCACAGTTCCGGCAGGTTGTACACGCCCAAATTTCTTCCTCGGTAATCACGTCGCCAATCATGCTTGGACTGTAAGAAATTGCTGCGGCCGATTCCTCAGCTCCCTGCCCGGCAGCAGCAAGGGCAATTTGGTTGCCTTTTGTGTTTCCGAATGCGAATGTCGGCACCCATGGCTGTTTCTGTGTAACCGCGGCACCATGATTTGTTAAGTGATCGCGAAGCTTGACGATTAAGTCCATTGGTGACAGCATCTTGCCTGTTCCCGTTGCCGGACACATATTCGTACAGCGGCCGCACTCGACGCAGGCATAGAAATCTATCATTTGGTGCTGGGTGAAGTCTTCAATTTTTCCAACGCCAAACGACTCTTGTGTTTCATCTTCAAAATCAACCTTTTGCAGCTTACCCGGTTTTTCCAAACGGTTAAAATAAACGTTTGCCGGTCCGGCGATTAAATGCGCATGCTTGGATTGCGGCACGTATACCAAGAAAGTCAATAAGAATAATAAGTGCGCCCACCAGGCAATATAGAAAATCGCAATCGATGCGGTTTCACCTAGCCATGAAAAACCGAGTGAAATGACCGAGGCGACTGGCTCTGTCCAAGACGGATCTTCACCGTGCCAGATGATGCCCATGCCATTTCCGACGAGAACGGAAATCATCAAGCCACCGATAAACAAGAGCACAAGGCCTGATTTGAAATTGCGCTTTAAGCGGACTAATTTTTCAACATAACGGCGGTGAAATGCCCAGATGACCGCGACAAGGATCATCAGTGTGACAATCTCTTGGAAAAAAGTAAACCCGGCATACAGCGGTCCTAACGGCAGGTGTGCCCCAGGTTTAATGCCTTTGATAATAAAATCAATCGCGCCAAATTGAACAAGGATGAATCCGTAAAAAAACATAACGTGGATGGCGCCGCTTTTTTTATCCTTGAGGAGTTTTTTCTGTCCAAACACGTTTACCCAAATTTTTTGAAGCCGCTCTTTGACATTGTTGTCAAACTCGACCTTTTTGCCAAGTTTAATAAAGGCAATCCTTGTTTTTACGACATAAATGAACAGACTGACAGCGTAAGCGGTTACAATTAAAAATGCAATGAGGTTGACCCATAAAAGACCATTCATAAAAAAACGCCCCTTTCTTCGCTAATGATCATTTTTGCAAGTTGTAGAAAATAATTAATTTTCTGAACTTATCCTTAATTCTATTATATGGTGAATGAGCATTCAGTCAACCAATTTTTCGAAAGATTTCCTCGACTTATAGAAATAACCGCTCTCGGAAAGACTAACAACACCGAATGGGGGAAGGATTTTCAATGACATTTGCACTCATTTTGAGCGGTCTGCTCGTTCTTATCATTTTATGGCTTGTTCTTGATTTTAGGTTAGGCAGAAAGAAGCATCTTTCGCTGGCAGGCCAAGTGGAAACGGCTATCCTCCATGGCAGCTTTGAGATGTTTACGCACGGTAAGGAATTGTTCCGTGATTATTTCGCCGAAATCCGAATGGCGAAAAAACATATCCATGTGTTGTTTTATATTGTTAAAGACGATAGTCTAGGCGAGGAATTTTTCACCCTTTTAAAAAGAAAGGCGCGGGAAGGCGTAGAGGTTCGGCTCCTGCTTGACCGGATCGGGAGCTGGGAGGTTAACAAGGTGACGGTGAAGGAATTACTTGATGCAGGTGTCCAATTTGCGTTTAGTAATCGGATTAAGCTTCCCTTTCCCTTTTATTCCTCGCAGGTCCGGAATCACCGCAAGATTTCGATTATTGACGGCGAAATTGGGTACCTCGGCGGCTTTAATGTCGGGCGGGAATATATTGATGAAGACCCCAAGCTCAGCCCGTGGCGCGATTACCACTTAAAAATGAGCGGCGAAGGGGTTAATTTTTTACAGAGTGAGTTTTTAATTGATTGGAAGGAGTATGGCGGCGAGAATTTATTAGGCCGGCCGGCTTATTTCCCGGAGCTGCCAAAGGGTGAGGTCCGTCATCAATTTATTCCGACGGAAGCGGGTCAGCTTGAAGAAAGCTTTATTCGCTTGATTCAGAAGGCAGAGCAATCGATCATAATTGGCACCCCTTATTTTATTCCAAGTGCGGCGATTTTTGCGGAACTAACGGAAGCGATGCGCCGCGGCGTCGACCTTACCGTGATGGTTCCCTACACGGCTGACCACTTTCTTGTCCAAGAGGCTTCGTTCCGCTATTTACGAAAGCTGCTTGCCGCGGGCGCTTCGGTTTATCAATATAAAAACGGTTTTTACCATGCGAAAACGATTGTGATTGATGACAAAATCTGCGACATCGGCACCGCCAATTTTGATAAACGGAGCTTGTTTTTAAACAAAGAAATCAATTGCTTTCTTTACGATCCAGCCTTTATTGAACACGTAAAGGCCGTAATCGAAAAGGATATCCGCGACGCCGAGCGCTTAACATTGGCAGCACTCAATAATACGAATTTGTATCGGTCTGTGAAGGAAGGCCTTGCCGGAGTGATTTCTTACTTTTTATAAAAATGGAAAGAGTCCCCGAACCAATGTCGGAGACTCTTTTAATTTTATTCCTCAATAAGATTTAGCACCGGAACATCCCGCTCATTTTCGGGATCTTTCTTTGAATAAATCCGCGCCATTTTTGTGGCTTCGTCAACGTGCTGGATGATGACAGGGGTCCCGTCATAGGTCACATTAATCATATTGACGGATTCGGCAATCTCCTTTGCTCTTCCTACGTTCATGGGTTCGGTTCACTCCTCACTGAAAATTCTCTATTAATATTTGTATTTTTTTGGGATGTATTCATTTTTATGGACTATTTTTTGAGAAAATAAATCCGATGATTTACTGTCCACTTCAAAAAACAAGGCCCCCTTATCCAAGTAAGGGGGCCAAATCCAATCAACCTATTACATTTTTTCCGGTGCCGAAACGCCGATTAATGCCAGCGCATTTTTCAAGGTAATTTGCACCGCTCTCACCAATGCGAGGCGTGCCTTTGTCCGCTCCGGCTGCTCGCTATCCAACACCTTTTCTGCATTATAGAAACTATGGAATGTTGATGCTAACTCAAAGATATAATTGGTAATCCGGTGCGGCACGCGTTTCAGCGCTGCTTCGCCGACAGCCGATGGGAACTCGCCAAGTTTTTTCAGCAAGTCGATTTCCTTTTCCGAAGTTCCCGCTAGCGAATAATCAACATCCGCATCAGCCGTCATACCTTGCTCCGCGCCCGAACGTAAAATGCTCGAAATCCGTGCATGGGCGTACTGTGCGTAGTAAACGGGATTTTCATTCGACTCTGATACCGCTAAATCGAGGTCAAAATCCATATGTGTGTCCGAGCTGCGCATCGCAAAGAAATAACGGGTCGCATCGAGGCCGACCTCATCAACTAAATCGCGCATCGTGACCGCTTTTCCGGTTCGCTTGCTCATCTTCATCTTCTCACCGTTTTTATAAAGGTGAACAAGCTGGATGATTTCGACCTCGAGGGACTCGCGGTCATAGCCGAGCGCCTGAATCGCCGCCTTCATCCGCGGGATATAACCGTGGTGGTCGGCACCCCAAATATTGATCAGCTTTTCAAAGCCGCGGCCGAGCTTGTCCTTATGATAAGCGATATCCGGGGTCAGATACGTGTACGAACCATCCTGCTTAATTAGCACGCGGTCCTTGTCATCGCCGAAATCCGTCGAACGCAGCCACGTCGCACCGTCCTCTTCATACACATAACCGCTCGCGCGTAACGCCTTTAATGCCTCGTCAATTTTTCCATTTTTATAAAGCGAGGTTTCCGAATACCAGACATCAAAGCCGACGCGGAAATCCTCGAGATCCTTCTTCAACTTCGCCATTTCATAGTTCAAGCCGTACTCACGGAAAAATTCAAACCGCTCCGTGTCCGAAACACCAACGTACTTATCGCCAAACTCCTCCGCCAGCGTCTTGCCGATGCCAATAATATCAGCCCCATGGTAGCCATCTTCCGGCATCTCTTTTTCCAGCCCAAGCGCTTGGAAATAGCGGGCCTCGACAGACAATGCGAGATTATTAATCTGGTTGCCGGCATCATTAATATAATACTCACGGGACACATCGTAGCCCGCTTTCGCTAAAATATTGCAGAGTGAATCACCAACTGCGGCACCGCGGGCATGTCCGAGGTGCAGGTCGCCGGTTGGATTGGCCGACACGAACTCGACCTGAAGTTTTTGACCGCCGCCGACCGTTGTTTCGCCGTACTTGTCCACTGCCTTAAGAACCGTTGGAATCAAATCGGTTAAATAGCTATTATTCATGTAAAAATTAATAAATCCCGGTCCCGCCAGCTCAATTTTTTCAATTGAAGCCTGCGACCGGTCGAAATTGGCCACCAACGCCTCGGCAATCATCCGTGGCGCCTTTTTCGCGACACGGGCAAGCTGCATCGCCATATTCGTCGAGTAATCGCCGTGAGACTTTTCCTTCGGGATTTCCAGAATCACATCGGGAATCTGCTCCTCTGTCGCAAGCCCCGCTTTCAGCACCGCTGCACGGATTTCTTCCTTTATTTTACTTTGAACCTGTTCCACTATATTCATTTTTTATCCTCCTGAAAGGTAATTTCTAAATGGTATGTACCGGCGGGCGAGCCCTGCATCGTGAAATCATAAAGAATGTCAATCAGACCTTCCTTATGTTCGATCCTTCGCGCCATTGTCATCGTTTCAAACGTACCAAACGGCATTTCGTAGCTGCCGCGCAATTTTTTATGTAAGCGAAACGGGAGGCGCATTTTCACAGCACCCGAGCGTAAAATCAGCGCTTCTTCGTTTGCCACCTTAACAATCGTGCGAACCGTTCCTTCCTCGTGCACTTCCTCATAGCGAAGATAAAACGCATCTCCTTTATGATAAGCGCGGCCAAACACCACCAGTTCGAACGTCTCCTGCTCATCAATCGTCGTTTTCACATTAATTTTTACAGGTATTTCTGTATTTAACAAATGTATTGCACTTCCTTTTTAAAAGGAACTCAAGTCAGCTCTCTTTATTCATTCTAGAATTCATCATTTACCTATGCGCCATAAAGCATACTTATCTATTATAAACATTGCAACCACACAAATCAAAAGATGCCCCCCCAACAATGGGGAGGGCATAAAACCTTTGGTGTCAGGCACCAATTACCTTTTTTAACCAAATGGTGTCAGGCACCATTTTCCTATTTTACCCAGCCGAGGAGCATTTCGCGAAGTAGTTTGCTTGCTGTGTTTGCTGTTTGCTCGGAGGGGTCGTAAATTGGTGCTACTTCAACTAGGTCGCCGCCGACTACGTTTACCTCTGAACGGGCGATTGCATGAATAGATGCGAGCAGCTCTTTTGAGGTAATACCGCCGCAATCGACTGTCCCTGTTCCTGGCGCATGTGCGGGATCCAACACGTCGATGTCAATCGTGACATAGACAGGACGGCCCGCAAGCGTTGGCAGGATTTCTTTTAAAGGCTCTAGGACTTCAAATTTGGAAATGTGCATGCCATTTTGCTTCGCCCATTCAAATTCTTCCTTCATCCCGGAACGGATACCGAAAGAATAGACGTTTTTCGGCCCAATCAATTCGGCAATTTTTCGAATCGGAGTCGAGTGTGACAGCGGCTCGCCTTCATAATTCTCACGCAAATCGGTATGGGCATCAAAATGAATAATCGCCAAATCCGGATATTTTTTATAAACAGCTTTCATTACTGGCCATGATACGAGATGCTCGCCGCCCATTCCAAGCGGGAACTTGCCTGCCGCAAGAATTTGATCGACAAACTCTTCAATTAAATCCAAGCTGCGCTGGGCATTCCCAAACGGCAGTGGAATGTCGCCGGCATCGAAATATTTTACCTCGTCAAGCTCGCGGTCAAGGTAGGCACTGTACTCCTCCAGACCAATCGACACCTCGCGAATTCGCGACGGGCCGAACCGAGAACCGGGACGGTAGCTGACCGTCCAATCCATCGGCATCCCGTACAACACTACCTGACTTTCTTCAAAATTCGGGTGGCTCTTAATAAACACATTTCCCGAATAAGCCTCATCAAAACGCATCATTGCATCCCTCACTTTATATCGATTACCTAAATTTACATTTTCCCTCGGACCCGGGCACATAGAACCTCCCTATGTGACCGGAGGCTCGCTTTTCACGCCGGTTCGGGCACATAGAACCTCTCTATGTGACCGATTGCCCGCTTTTCACACCGGTTTGGGCACGTAGAACCTCTCTATGTGACCGAATGCACACTTTTCACGCCGGTTCGGGCACATAGAACCTCTCTATGTGACCGAATGCTCGCCTTTTCCACGGGTTCGGGCACATAGAACCCCGCTCCGCCCGCGGTATTCCCTCTATGTTACTTCACTAAATCGCCAACAAACTTAGGCAATACGAATGCCGCTTTGTGCAGCTCTTTTGTGTAGTATTTTGTTTCGATTTCGTGGAAGCGGTCTTCGCTTACTGCTAATGGGTCATATTTTTTCGAACCGATGGTGAATGCCCAGAGGCCGCTTGGGTACGTTGGGATATTGGCTACGTACAAATTGGTAATCGGGAAGATTTCCTTCACGTCGCGCTGTACACTTCGGATTAAATCTGCCTTAAACCACGGATTATCGGATTGAGCAACAAAGATGCCGTCTTCCTTTAACGCCTTGGAAATTCCGGCATAGAAGCCTTTGGTAAATAAGTTAACAGCAGGGCCAACCGGCTCAGTTGAATCCACCATAATCACATCATAAGCATTTTCGCTTTCAGCAATATGCATAAAGCCATCGCCCACCTGAACGTCGACACGCTCGTCCTCAAGCCAGCCAGCAATCTCCGGCAAGAATTTCTTTGAATACTCGATTACTTTGCCATCGATATCAACAAGCGTCGCTTTCTTCACGCTTGGGTGCTTTAACACTTCACGGATAACACCGCCATCGCCGCCGCCGACAACAAGAATATTTTCTGGATTTGGGTGCGTAAATAATGGAACGTGCGCCACCATTTCGTGGTAAACAAACTCGTCTTTAACAGAAGTCATCACCATGTCGTCTAATAACAGCATGTTGCCCCACTCTTCTGTTTCAATCATATCCAGCTTTTGAAATTCCGTTTGCTCTGTATGTAAGGTTTTATTCACTTTCATTGTGATACCAAAGTTTTCAGTTTGCTTTTCTGTAAACCAAATTGACATCTTCATCTTCCTTCCATTTTATCCTGTGGTCAACCGCATTGGGAGTCTGACCCCATAGGTTCGCTTTTCTTTTTTATACTACCCAACCTATTGAATTACAAACGGAAAAAAAAGTCTAGCAAAATTTTATGAAATCCCTCGGAAAATGTTTAAAATGAGTCTATTTTTTCAATACTATTACTATCTATTTTTTTAAGGCTGTATTAAAAGTGAATGTTGATTTCCGTTCCAGGCGCGAGCGGTTCGCGGGACGGGCGGTGAGCCTCCTCGGCGCTAAAGCGCCTGCGGGGTCTCACCTGTCCCGCTGCTCCCGCAGGAGTCTCGCTGTATCCACGTCCAATCAGCATTGTGCTCAAAATCAACAATGTGCTTTAACACAGCCTTTTTTAAAAAAAGGGAAAAACGGGGGTGAAGATAGTGGAAATCATGACTGATCACGGGTTTCGGAAGACAGTCAAATATTTGCGGGCATTTATTATCATCAGTTTGATCGGCATGATTTGTATGCTCGTTCTTTTCCTTGGCATTCTTGCCTATGCAAAAATTTTGGGGGCGCCGCCGCTCGCTGTTCCGCAATCAACGCTTTTCTACGCCGATGACGGGACGCTAATTGGTGAGAGTAACAGCGGTCAAAAGCGCTACTGGGTCGGGCTCAAGGATATTTCACCGGATTTAGTGAATGCGACCGTCTCGATTGAGGATAAAAGTTTTTACAGTCATCATGGTTTTGATCTTAAACGGATTGCCGGTGCTGTCCTTGCCGATATTCGAGCCTTTGCCAAGGTGCAGGGGGCAAGCACAATCACCCAGCAATATGCACGGAATCTGTTTCTCGAACATGATAAAACGTGGAACCGCAAGCTGCACGAAGCATTTTATACCATTCGCCTTGAAATGAATTACTCGAAAAACGACATTCTTGAAGGCTATTTAAATACTATCTATTATGGCAATGGTGCATATGGTGTCGAAGCGGCGAGTCAATATTATTTTGGCAAAAAAGCGGCGGATTTAACCCTTGCGGAAGCAAGCATGCTGGCGGGAATTCCGAAGGGGCCTGGCCTCTACTCACCGCTTGCCTCAATGGAAAACGCCAAACGGCGCCAGGCGATTATTTTAGCAACGATGGTGAAAAATGGCTATATTCAAACCGATACGGCGAAAACGGCGGCAGCAGAGAAGCTCAAAATAACAGGCATCCACACGACACAAAGGGTTAAGGTGGCCCCTTATTTTCAGGATGCCGTTAAAAATGCCTTGAAAAATCAATTACATCTTGACGACCGCACGATTGCCCTCGGTGGTTTAAAGGTGTTTACCACCCTTAACCTGAAACAGCAGGAAGCAGCGGAAAGGCAAGTCCAGCAATACGTTTCCAGCTCGTCGGAAATTCAGGTCGGGTTAGTCGCGATGGATCCGAAAAATGGCTATCTAAAAGCGATGGTCGGCGGACGGGACTATGAAAAAAGTCCGTTCAACCGGGCCGTTCAAGCGATAAGACAGCCGGGCTCGACCATCAAGCCGCTGCTTTATTACGCGGCGCTTGAGCAGGGCTTTACCCCATCGTCGACAATGCGCAGCGAGTATACGACCTTCCATTTTGATGATGGCCAGGGCGACTATACACCGCATAACTTTAACAACAAATATGCGGACGGCGAAATAACTATGGCCCAGGCGCTCGCCGTCTCCGATAATATCTTTGCCGTCAAGACGCATTTATTTTTAGGAGAAGAGACGTTAATCGAAACGGCAAAGCGCTTTGGGCTGTCGACAAAAATGGCCCAGGTTCCGTCGCTGGCATTAGGGACTTCAGGGGTTCGCGTGATTGAAATGGCCAATGCTTACAGCCTGCTGGCTAACGGCGGGAAACGGGTTAATCCGACCTTGATTACTCGAGTCGAGGATTATAATGGAAATGTTATTTTTGAAAAGAAACAGGAAGCAAAAAAGGTATTAGATCCGGCCAAGGCGTTTGTGCTGACGCAAATGCTGACGGGTATTTTCGATAAAAAGCTGAACGGCTACGCCAAGGTCACCGGCAGCACGATCATCAACGATCTAACGCGGCCCTATGCCGGAAAATCGGGATCAACGGAAACCGACAGCTGGATGATTGGCTATTCGCCGCAGCTCGTTACGGCTGTATGGGCGGGCTATGATATCGGCAAGCCGATTGAGCTCACGGCGGAAAAGACTTACGCGAAAAACATCTGGGCGGACTTTATGGAGGAGGCGTTAGAGGGCAAGCCGGTCAAGGCGTTTACGGCGCCGAAAGAGGGGGTTATCGGCGTTTACGTTGACCCCGCGAACGGCAAACTGGCAACCAAAGACTGCCCGGTCCGGCGCTTCACCTATTTTGTCGCCGGCACCGAACCAACGGAATATTGCACCGATCACCTAAAGAATGCGAATCCAGAACCGGCGAAACAGAAGAACATCAAAAAGGTACCATGGTATAAAAAAATAATGCCATGGAGTTAATATCGTAAAATAGAAAAGCTCCGGAGGATTTCCCCGGAGCTTTTCTTGTCCTAGTTTTACGTGTATTCACACATTGCTAATAATACTATCTATTTTTCAAAAAAACCATAAGTAATTATCCGCTTTCTTAAAAAGATTGAGAATTGTCCAGCGCAAGCAGCCTCGGGCCTCGAGGTCTTTTCCCTGTTACTCTGCCAATAATCCTTTTTTCAGTTCATCATTAGAATTATTCCACAATACCTCATTATGCCCGCGGAGGAAATCCGCCAGCACCTGCTTTGACTTTGCATCCATATCGTCGACAATAATATGGCGCTTTAACGACTTATCCATCCGGTTCACATGTTCCGGCAGCGATTTGTAACCGCGGCGGATTTCCCGGTCCACAGTCATATAGCAGGCGGTCGCCCCGGCATAATACGGTCCTTCCGGCTTGCGGTCAATCGTCACCCACACAAGCCAATACGGTTTCCCGTTCGGCACTTCTTCTTTCGTTTTTAAAAACTTTATCCCTTTTTCGACGACACTGCGGGCATGCATGGCGCCGACATCGATTTCGGCAGTGCCTTCGTTGACATCAATAATAACTGGCGAGACATTATCAAGACTTAATGCACCCTTGCCATAGCCCTTATGCCCGTCTGTCGGGTCACTTTTGATAATATTAAAACCAAGCTTCTTCTTTTTTTCATCCATTGCTGGTGCAGGCCTCCTTTATAAAAATAACCCCTGAATGAAAGAACCAAGGACATTCCACACCCAGGGAACAACCTTTTGAAATATCGGCTGAATGGTATAACTATTTAATGGTGTAATTACTAAAATTAAAAAAATTAAGATTCCATATTGTTCATATTGCGTCATTTTTGCCCTGAGATGATTAGGGGCGAGGTCCTCGACAATCCGGTAGCCATCAAGCGGCGGGAGCGGCAGCAGGTTAAAAACGAATAAGACGATGTTGAGCCAGATAAATATCTCTAAAAAAAGATAAAAATTGTCTGATGCGCCGGCTCCGAACCGATTTATCCCGAAGTTAATCATAAAGCCGATCGCCGCCAATACCAAATTGGAGAGTGGTCCTGCAACCGAGACAAGCACACCAGCCAGGCGCGGCTTTTTAAAGTAAAAGCGATTGACCGGTACCGGACGGGCCCAGCCAAAGCCGGCGATGAGAATTAAGATGGTTCCGAACGGGTCGAGATGCTTGAGCGGATTCAACGTCAGCCGGCCTTGATTTTTCGCTGTCATGTCGCCAAATTTGTAGGCAACAAAGGCGTGGGCAAGTTCGTGAAACGTAAACGCAATTATCAGCGTAATCGCTACGTAGGGAATCTCCTGCAGCGGATAGGCAAGGAATCGTTCCAATAGTGTTTCTCCTTCCTCATGAAAACGGCTTAGGCACCGCCACTAGTTTTCCTTTAGTATACATGAAACGGCTTCAAAAAAGAAAAGCAAATGCGCTGACGGTGATTGCACTTTTTCTTTGTTTGTGAAAAACTGTTAAGAAGCTGGACAACTTTTTAAAAGGAGGAAATACATCATGCCATATGTAACCGTAAAAATGATTGAAGGCCGTTCAGAGGAGCAAAAGCGGGCGTTAGTTGAAAAGGTAACTGTCGCAGTCAGCGAAACCACAGGCGCCCCAACAGAAAACATCACCGTCTTCATCGAAGAAATGAGCAAAAACCACTACGCCGTCGGCGGCATCCGCGCAAGCGACAAATAAGAAAAGCTGCAAGGGTGTCAGGCACCATGTGAAAAATTCACATGGTGCCTGACACCATATTCCATTTATTTACAAAAATTTCATCTCATCTTTTGGTGGGTCGAGTTTCATTTTTTCGAGTTCGACTTTCATTTTTTCTGTTTCGATTAAGAAATTCTCGTGTTTTAGTTTCTCAAGCTCCAGTTGATCTTTAATCATATCGGCTTTTAACACTGTTTGTTTCTGGAAATGACCTGTTAAAATGGCGACAATTGGAATTCCAAAAATCATTACAACCGAGATTACTCCAATAATCACTGCACTCCGCCTCCCTCATTTACTCGATAGACAAATCATAGCAAATTTTCAAAAAAATGAATACTGATTTGACTGAAAATTCTGCAACAAAAAACCGCCCGGATTTCTAGCTCTCCAAGCGGTTTTGAACAAAACTTATTGAATTTTCGTTTTCAACTTTTCAATATAGCAGTAGGCCTCGTCAATTTCGGCCTCGGTGTAGCGCTGGCTGCTTTTTAAGGTAAACACCTTGTTCGCAACGTCCGCTTTTGAAAGATCATCAAAATATAATACCGTCGAAACCAGCTCAAGGAATCTAGCATTCTGCCCATTCATATCGGTCAGGCAATCCTGCAAACACGGCATTTCCACCTCATTCAGGCTCAAAAACTCTTTCCCGGAATCCGTCAGCGTGTAGCGATATTGAAAATAGCCGCCTTTTTTCTCCTTCACTTCATCGAGAAAACCCATATTACACAACTCTTCCACCCTAGTCGTCAATTCCTCCGAGTACGGACCGTAAAAGTGAAACTGAAACCGCTCTTGAAAGGGAAAGGCAATCTTCTTCGCAATATATATCATCTTCTGCAGCTTTTTTCTGCCGGTAATTTCACCGGACACCATAATCGCCTGCATCAGCTTCGCATGATCATTTAACACGTTCGTCATCTCCTACTCCATCTATAACCAATTCTTATTCTATCTCTAAAAGCGCCCGTATTTGTTTTTTTACATTCTTTTTAGTCGAGTCATCCCGAAGAAAATCGGCCGGGTAATAAAGCTTATGATCGGTTCTTCTTTTTCCGGAAATGGCATCGACAATCTCCGACTCCCGCGATAACTCTCGCAAATCTCCATTTTTCATCAACAAATGTATCGGCAGCCGCTCTTCTTCCTCGCCGGGGCGGTAAAAGTCATACGGCAAATCCGAAGATGAATCGACAACCAAATAATATTCCGGGTCAATTCCTGCTTTTTTGAATAAGGAATTCAGTTCGGCGAGCTTCTTGTATTCTTTCGCAGGATCAAATTCGGCAAACTTGAACAGATTGCGATTAACAAAGCGCCGGCAAAGGTCGCGTAAAATCGCGTCTTCTTCCTCCTGCCAAATTTGAAAATAATATAAAATAACGGATTCATCTAATTTTAAATAGTCTTCTAATGTTACCTGGCCATGAAAGATGGATGTAAAGTGGAGCGGCTCGTATTTAAACGCATAGTTCTCTTCAAACAATTGCTTGGCGCGGTGAAGGATTTTCGTCAAAATTACCTCAGCGCTCCTTGATACCGGGTGGAAGTATACTTGCCAGTACATCTGGTAGCGGCTCATGATATAATCTTCAACCGCATGCATTCCGCTCTTTTTGATCACGACTTGGTCTTCTCGCGGCCGCATCACCCTTAGGATTCTTTCCATATCAAAATGGCCGTAGCTGACACCCGTGAAATACGCATCCCGCTGCAAATAATCCATCCGGTCGGCATCAATCTGGCTTGAAATCAGGCTGATGACGAGCTTCTTTTCCGACGTTTTCCCAATCACTTCGGCTACTTTAGCAGGAAAATCATGGCCGACCTTCAAGAGAATCTTGTTTACCTCTGTTTCTCCTAAAATAATCTTTCTCGTAAAGTCTTCATGGTCAAAGTCAAACACCTTTTCAAAGGAATGAGAAAAGGGGCCGTGCCCGAGATCGTGGAGCAGGGCGGCACATAGGGTCAAAAGCCGGTCATTGTCGTTCCATTCCGGTCTGCCGGCAAACACATCATCAATGATGCGGCGGACAATTTCATAGACCCCGAGCGAGTGGTTGAAACGGCTGTGCTCCGCTCCGTGAAAGGTCAAGAAGGTCGTTCCAAGCTGTTTAATCCGGCGGAGGCGCTGAAACTCCTTCGTTCCAATTAAATCCCAAATCGCCCGGTCGCGCACATGGACATAGCGATGGACAGGATCTTTAAATACCTTTTCTTCGAATAGTTTTTCCGCCGAATATACCATTGGTTTCCCTCTTCCTCATATACTTGCTTGTGCTATGCCTGGGGCTGAGCAAGGCGCTTACGGTTTTCTTGCTCCTATTATATCCTAAAAATCACCTATTTTTCAGCAAAATTCCGCAGGATTTTTCGACAACCTGCTTTTGGTGTCACTTTTGGTGTCACTTTCGGTGTCAGACACAGTTCCATAAAAAGGGAAATGGTGTCAGGCACCAAATTCCACAAAAAGGAAAATGGTGTCAGGCACCCAGTTCCATAAAAAGTAAAAATCACCTAAGCTCTGAGACTAAGGTGATTATTTTACCTTTTTGCTAACTTTCTCCATTAATTCCTCTTCTGTTAATGCGGCGACTGGGCGGTTATTAACGAAGGCAAAGGTTTTTTTCCGGCCGGGTCCGCAATAGGACTGGCAGCCAATCTTGATGTCGGCGTCCGGATCGATATCTTTCAAGCGAGGGATTAATGTCTTCAAATTCACGGCCTGGCAATCATCGCAAACACGAAATTCATTCGACATTCGTTACAACCCTTTCTACGTTCAATCTATTTGCTTTTATATTTATGTTATCCTGCAAGGATTTTATAAACTGGTTAACCACATTATTTTACATTTTCTTATTTGCCAATGCAAGTTGCAATCTTTAGCAATCGCGCCCGGGGCATATTAAATCTTTCAGTTAAAAAATCTACTATCCTTCCATTCCTTTTGGTATAAAGCTTGAAAAACTTGTCCATGATAAGACTAGAACTTTTAAAAATCGTCAGGATCATGCCTGACACCGTTAATTGGAAATTTTATTAGGGAGTTGAAAAAAATATGAAAGTTCGTCAAGATGCATGGACAGATGAGAATGATCTGCTTTTAGCCGAAACTGTGCTCAGACATGTAAGAGAAGGCAGTACACAGCTGAACGCCTTTGAAGAGGTGGGGGACAAACTGAATCGGACCTCTGCGGCCTGCGGCTTCAGATGGAACGCCGTCGTCCGTCACCGCTATGAAAAAGCATTGCAGTTAGCCAAAAAGCAGCGGAAACAAAGGCAAAGAGTTTTAGGCAAAGACCAGGGCGGCAAGAAAAAGCTGCTGTACAGTCCGCCGGTTACCGCTTCAGTGTCAGAGGAACTGGAAACATTACCGCTGCCAGCCGAAATGCCGCTCGAAACCGCCGTTGAAGAACCGGAAATGGCCGTCGAGTTTGCCGCTGAAACCTATGTAAAACCAGCTGTAACGCAGACTTACAGACAGCCGGCGACAACAGGACTCTCGCTCGATTCAGTCATTAGTTATTTGCAAAACTTTCATCATGCCAATCTGCAAAATGAAGCATTAAAAAGTGAGAATGAAAGATTGAAACGAGAAATGGCAGAGCTAAGAAAGCAAAACGAGGAACTGGCGGCAAAGATTTCCGGCCTCGAGCAGAATTCCGAAACCATTCAGGAAGACTACGAGACACTCATGAAAATCATGAACAGGGCCAGAAAGCTTGTTTTATTTGAAGAAGAAGAAAGACCAGCGACGAAATTCAAAATGGACCGCAATGGGAACCTAGAGAAAGTCGCTGAATAAGAGAGAACATTGGTGTTGGGAGAAGAGAATAAAGCGCAGCATCTCATTATAAAAGCGGAAGCGCCTTGATCAGGGGCGACAGGCATAAGACGAGCCGGCGAGAAGGCTGCTCTTTAGACTTCTTGACGGATTGGCTTATGACCCGAGCCCCTAGGCGCTGGAGCTGGATAGTAACCAAAGTCTAATGTATTAAACTTATTATATTTAGAAAAGCCGTAATCCATCAGGGTTTACGGCTTTTTTATTTGTTCATTCCGCTCAGTAATCCTTTGGTAATAGCCGGGAAATAACGCCAGCTCGAACGGATTCAATTGCCCTGCATATAAAAAATCACTATTTGCCTTTAATTGCTTTAATAGACGCAGCATCACATCGGCAATCGTGAAATCTGTCTCAAGCAATTCCGAAAGCGAGGCCATAACCTCAGGGACAATTTCCGGGAAGACGAATTTTGTTTGTTCGGCTTGTTTCGCCCGCTGGTAAAATTGCTTCACAAGCTCGGCCCGGTTTCTGCCGCTGCCATTGACACAGAGATATATCTGGACCGCGACCCCTTTTTTGAGGCGGCGCTGGGAAATGCCGGCGAATTTTTTTCCATTGATACTAAGGTCATAGCTCCCCGGGCAGTATGAGCCGACGATTTCCCGGGCCTCAATCTCGAATGGAAAATCAGCAAACATTTTTTGAATCAGCAGCCACATCGCGTCATAGCCGCGATTGATATCAATCCCTTTTACAGCCTCCGGAAAAATTAACGAAATATTAAGGACGCCTTCATCCAGAACGACCGCTAGGCCGCCGGAATTCCGGACAATCACTTCGTAGCCCTGCTGCTTTAAAAATTCAATCCCTGCCTGCAAAAACGGCAATTTTGTATCCTGAATGCCGAGGACAATCGTATTGTGATGGACCCATGTCCTTGCCGTCGCCGGCGCTTCGCCCGCCCCGACCGAGGCACAGATGGTATCATCGGTTCCGAACGATTGAACTGCTTGAAAGTGCATCCCAACCGCGGACTGGTCGATGATCCGCCACTCGGGCTGATGCAGTAAGTCTTCCATGTTGTGCTCTCCTCTTTATTAAAAAAATCCTCTTATTATTATATCAAAATGAGTAGAGTTCTTTGTAGGATTTTGGACTTCTTACTCATTTTTTCGATTGAGAGAAGGAGGTTTTGGACTTTCTACCTCACTTTTTTGTTTAAAAGAAGGAGGTTTATTTGTTTTGGCTATTTTTCAAGAGGTTTTGGCTATTTTTTTACCTGTTTTGGCTATTTTTCGACCCCTTTTGGCTAATTAGACATTTTCTGTAAAAAAATCACCCTTCGGTTACGAAAAAAGGAGCCAGCCCACACCCGGACCAGCCCCAAACTCCTTACAAACCCTGCGCCGCCGTAATTAACGCCAGCTTGTACACATCTTCTTCGTTACAACCGCGTGATAAATCATTTACTGGCGCATTTAAGCCCTGCAAAATCGGGCCAACCGCTTCAAATCCACCCAAACGCTGGGCAATTTTATAACCAATATTACCTGCTTCAAGACTAGGGAAAATAAACACGTTCGCATCGCCTTGCAGGACAGAACCAGGCGCCTTACTTTTTGCCACAGATGGAACAAATGCTGCATCGAACTGAAACTCTCCATCGACCACAAGCGTTGCATCGCGGCGCTTAGCCTCTGCCACTGCCGCAGCCACTCGTTCCGTTTCCTCCGATTTTGCCGATCCCTTCGTTGAAAAGCTCAACATTGCAATCCGCGGCTCGATATCGAACATCTCGGCCGTTTTCGCGCTTTCCACAGCGATTTCCGCTAAATCATTGCTGTCCGGGGCAATATTGATCGCACAGTCGGCGAACACGTATTTTTCATCGTTGCGTACCATGATGAACACACCGGAAGTTTTCTTAACGCCCGCCTTTGTCTTAATAATTTGCAGTGCCGGGCGCACCGTATCCGCTGTCGAATGGGCCGCGCCGCTCACTAAACCATGCGCTTTATTTAAGTACACAAGCATCGTGCCGAAATAGTTTTCATCGAGGAGAATCTTGCGCGCATCTTCCTCCGTTGCTTTCCCTTTGCGGCGTTCCACAAATGCAGCGACAAGTTCGTCCATGCCCGCATAGCTTGTCGGATCATAGATTTCCGTCAAATCCAGTGTAACCCCAACCTCAGCAGCTTTTGCCTTAACCTGTTCAATGTTGCCAATCAAAATCGGCGTGATTAATTTTTCCGCAGCCAAACGGCTAGCTGCACGGATAATCCGCTCGTCCAATCCTTCTGGAAAAACAATCTTTAACTCGCGTCCGGAAATTTTCCGCTTTAAACCTTCAAATAAATCACTCACAATAAACCCTCCTTAAACAAACTCCATTATTAGCATACTTTACCGTGGTAAAATTTCAAGCAAAGTAGTCACAGACAGCGTTTTCATTCGAAAATTTATTTTTTCAAAAAATGGCAACTCCGTTTTACTATTACCCCTTTTTGATAAAAATAACCACTTACGGTGACCTAGAGGTTTATTCATTCGCCCTTTGGTCAAACTATGATATAGTTATAGGCAGAATTATTATTTAGGAGTGATTATAATGAGTGAAGCAGCACAAACGCTTGATGGCTGGTATTGCCTTCATGATTTCCGTACTGTTGATTGGACAACTTGGAAAATGATTTCAAGTGATGAGCGCCAGGCAGCCATTCACGAGTTTTTAAGTCTCGTTGAAAAATGGAACACAACACAGGAACGTAAAGAAGGCAGCCATGCTTTATATACAATCGTTGGCCAAAAGGCTGATTTTATGATGATGATCCTTCGTCCAACGATGGAAGAGCTAAATGAAATTGAAACCGAATTCAACAAAACAAAATTAGCGGAATTCACGATTCCGGCTCATTCCTATGTATCGGTGGTTGAGCTAAGTAACTACCTGCCTGCAGGTGATGACCCATACCAAAATCCGCAAATCCTTGCACGCCTGTATCCAACATTGCCAAAAACAAAGCATGTTTGTTTCTATCCAATGGATAAGCGCCGCCAGGGCGATGACAACTGGTATATGCTGCCAATGGAAGATCGCCGCAGCATGATGCGCAGCCACGGGATGATTGGCCGTACATATGCTGGAAAAGTAAAACAAATCATCACCGGCTCCGTCGGTTTTGACGATTACGAATGGGGAGTCACTCTATTTGCCGAGGATGTCCTCCAATTTAAAAAGCTTGTCTATGAAATGCGTTTTGATGAAGTGAGTGCCCGCTTTGGTGAATTCGGTGCTTTCTTTGTCGGAAATATTTTAGAAGAAGAGCGCGTGGCAACATTCCTTAACGTTTAAGAAGCATATATAAAAAGTTCTCAGCAGATGCTGGGAGCTTTTTTTCACATCTCCGTTTATCCTCAAGTCATATATTCGGACTTTCCTTCATACAAATAAAACAGCGAGTCTTAATGATTGCCCCCAACTAAAGAGAAGGGATTTTTATTCTTTCCTGCATTCACATTTTGGAGTAAGGGGAGTATCAATAGAATGTTGGGCCATTCGTTTATGTTTATTCATATTAGGAGGGAAAAAAGATGAGCCAATATTACAATCCACAAGGTTTTCAGCCCTATACCGGCGCTGCCGGACAGCAGGGCGCACAGCCGATTGCAGGTGGGGGGCAGGGATTTATGCCCGTACAACAGCAGGCATTTCCGCAATTTCCGCCAGCTGCATCTGGGGGGTTCCCGCCACCAGCTGCAGGTCCCGTGACGTTCCCGTCTCCACCAGCTGGAGGGGCCCAAGTGCCAGGAATGCTGCCAATTGAGCAGTCATACATCGAAAACATTTTACGTTTAAACAAAGGAAAACTTGTCCACGTCTTTACAACCTTTGAAGGGAACAGTCAATGGAATGCGAAGGAATTTACCGGAATTATTGAGGCGGCAGGAAGGGATCATGTCATCTTAAGTGATCCACAGAAAGGAACACGTTACCTCATCCCGATGGTCGCCGTTGACTACATTACTTTTGCGGAAGAAATCGAGTATGAATATCCATTCGGTGGTGGCCCGACCTTAAGCACGTTCCCGCCAAGATAAGTGAAACCGCAAAAACACCAATTGTGCGCCAATTGGTGTTTTCTTTTTGAAAAAGCGGCATGATGCTACTCTTCCCAGTATTAAAAATTCTTCACTGCGCCAACAATCATCAGAATCCATGCTGCTAAGAAACAAACGCCGCCTATTGGCGTGATTGCGCCCAGGACGCCTACCTTCGTCAAGCTCAATAGGTACAAGCTGCCGCTGAACAAAATAATCCCTGCAAACATCAACCAGCCGGACCAGCTGAATAACGAGCTTGGCGCTGCTTTCCCTAAGAGAATCCCAATGATTAAAATCCCTGTTGCATGGAACATTTGATAGGTAACCCCTGTTTTCCAAATTTCTAAATAATGCGCATCGAGCCTGTCTTTTAACCCGTGTGCTCCGAAGGCACCAAGCGCCACGGCCACAAAAGCATTGATGGCACCAATAATAATAAATGCTTTCATCTACAATTCCTCCATTCATGTCTAGCTTCAGCGCCAAGCCCCTCGAGGTCATAAGGCAATCCGGCAGGAAGGTTAAAAACCAACCTTCCCACCGGCTTGTCTTATGCTGGTCGGGGCTGAGACTGGCGCTTCAGCTTTTCGATTAAAAATCAAGTAATGAATCGCCATTTGCTTCGTCGTCCATCTCTATTTTTTTCCCTTGTTGCATTGCTGCCGGCTGTTGGAAAACTTGTTGATTCAGCATTGGTTGTTGGAATGCTTGTTGATTCATCGCAGGTTGTTGAATAACCGGAGTCGGTTGAATCACTGGCACTTCCATTTTCGCTGCCGTTTTTTCGTCTAGAATCAATTCGCATAATATTTTAATAGAGTACACTTTTTCCCGCAAGCTTTCTTGCTTGGCGCTGCTTTTCGCCAGCTTCAATTCTTCTTCTATTTTTGCTAATAACGTTTGCACAGGTATATTCACTTCGAAAATTCCCTTCTATTTCTCTTCTTCTTTCGACAATATTCCTCTGTTTCACGTGAAACAAGTCATAATTTGTCAACATTAAAAGGTCTCGTACATGACTGAGCCTGTTTGCGCTTGATCGTAATCACCCAAAGAGCTAATTTCTGTTTGAAACAATGAAGACGATAAAATCTCTTTGACAATCCGGATAAGTGCTTCATTTTCAGGCGTTTTTAACATTACAAGGTCGTACTGTTCGGTAATTAACGGTACAAAGTCAACGCCGACCATTTTCGCCGCTTTTTCAATGCCTACGCCGACATCGGCCTTGCCGGTCGCAACAGCCGAAGCGACGCTTAAATGATTCGTCTCCTCGTGTTCATATCCAGTAATCGCCTTCGAAGATATTTGATGAATCCTGAGCTGTTCATCAAGCAGAATTCTTGCTCCTGATCCTTTCTCACGATTAATCATCGTAATGTGCGGCTGACTTAAATCCGGCCACGAAGTAATGTTAAGCGGGTTTCCTTTTTTAACATAAAGCCCTGCTTTTCTAGAAACAAGATTGAGTAGAATGTATCGGTTCCCAGTTAAAATTCTTTTAACGTATGGAAGATTATATTCCCCGGTATCACCATCAAACATATGTAGACTCACGATATCACAGTCGCCATTATATAAAGAGATGAGGCTGTTTAAGCTGCCGGAATAGGATCTAAGTGACTTATAGGGAGAAGATTTCTCGATATGTTTTCCTAAAATATCGAGGACGATATCTTGTCCGCTAATAACGATGTTGTGGGATGCTTTTGTTTCTGATCTGTGGGAATCTGCCATAGGAATGGCAGCTACGGTCTCTTGTGGAGACTTTTGATTTTTTATATATTGGTCTAAATCGGCTGCATCCATCCGCATCTGTCTGCCGACGCGGAATACAGGAAGCTCCCCTTTTTTTATTAAATCATAGATCGTAAGCTTCGAAACTTTTAACAGCTGCGAAACCTCTTCAATCGTATAGGAAATCTCCTTTGACATGTCCATCCCTCCACTTTATATTGTATCTCATTACTTTTTAAAAAGCATATTGCAAAAAATTTGTGATTTTTCTCATACCATAACTAATTATAATTAGTTATAATTAGTTATATCTAATTATAAGGAGAATGATAAATTTGAAAAAAAGTTATTTATTATTTTTATCGGTAATGATGTTTTTACTTGTCATTACTGGATGCTCAACTAATGATCAAAGTAAACAGCCGGCCGAGAAAAAACAACCAGTGGCGGAAAAACAAGCAGCACCTGAAGAGAACGTCGAATTGACGATTTCCGCAGCAGCAAGTTTACAAGATGCCTTAACCGAAATTACTGCGAATTTTAATAAAGAACATGGTAATGTGAAAATCAACTACAATTATGGCGCTTCCGGGGCGTTGCAACAGCAAATTTCACAAGGAGCACCAGTTGATCTTTTCTTCTCTGCAGCAGAAGATAAATTCGATGCATTAGTGAAAGATGGTCTGATTGAAGAAAAAGATGGTATCGATCTTGTAGGAAATGAATTAGTACTAGTTGTTCCAAAGGAATCCACTAAAGGCATTAAAACGTTTGAAGATCTACCAAAAGCGGATAAGATTTCAATTGGTACACCTGAATCGGTACCAGCCGGTAAATATGGGAAAGAGGTATTAGGAAACTTAAATATCTGGAGCAATGTTGAAGGAAAAATCGTCTATGCCAAGGATGTACGCCAAGTGCTTACATATGTAGAAACAGGGAATGTTGATGCTGGAATGGTCTATAAAACAGATGCGTTGACATCGGACAAAGTAGAGATTGCCGCAACGGCGAGTGAATTGACCCATACGCCTATCATCTATCCTGTAGGAGTCATCAAGGCAAGTAGCCATCAAAAAGAAGCTATGCTATTCTATGATTATCTAAAAACGAAAGCAGCAATGGACGTTTTTGAAAAATACGGATTTAAAGGACTGTAATAAGCAAACATGACAGACCACTTTTGGGATCCTGTAAAACTCTCACTTGAAATAGCGGTCGTTTCAGGATTCATTGTACTAATTTTGGGATTATTTTTGGGAAAATGGATGGCGAAGGCAAGATTCAAAGGGAAGGCCGTTATCGAAACGATTTTCCTGTTACCATTAGTATTACCGCCAACAGTTGTCGGTTTCCTGTTACTTGTGATATTTGGAAAAAAGAGTCCCATTGGCCATTTCATCGAATCGATCTTTCAGCAGCCGATTATTTTTACTTGGTGGGCAGCCGTTCTTGCGGCTGTAGTTGTCGCTTTTCCGCTCATGTATCAATCAGCTAAGACCGGATTTGAAGAGGTGGATCGGGACGTTGAGGACGCGGCAAGGGTAGATGGAGCAAGTGGGTTCCAGATTTTCTTGTTTGTTTCTATCCCGCTCGCCTTGAAATCGATTATCTCAGGCGGAATCTTAAGTTTTGCCCGCGCGTTAGGTGAGTTTGGCGCCACGCTCATGTTCGCCGGAAATATCCCCGGGAAAACACAAACCACCCCTACCGCCATCTATGTCGCCATTGACTCGGGCAATATGCAGATGGCTTGGCTTTGGGTATTGTGCATGATTGGCATCTCCTTCCTGATGCTTGTCTGCGTTCAGCTTTCAAGGGGCAAAGGGTAATTTTACAGTCAAACCCGTACCGATGTCGGTACGGGTTTGTTTTTTATCCTAAAATCCGCTGATAAAGCGATTTGGCGTGGGTTAAATCCTTTGTCCCATGGATGAGGGCACGGCCGTCTTGAAAAATTACCATTCGCTCGGCGCCGATTTCCACTGATAACAAATACGGATTGCCTTTCACTGTGTAACCTAGCGCGCTCAGCTGACCGGCAAGGTTGTCTAACGAAATCTCACCCTTATTAGATGGGCGGATTTGCACGGTATCGCGGCCGCATAAGACGGTTGTTTTTGTCATATTTTCATGATCTAAATATGGATATGTCCTCTCCTCGCCACATGATAAGCAGCCAGCAAACTTGGCTTTCGACATTTTCAAGCTTGTATATTGATTTCGCCAGAGGTCAAAGCTGACAAACGAAGTCCGGACCGCGTCCCAATCCTCGACTAACATTTTCATTGCCTCCGCTGTTTGATGGGCAATGACCATTTGCACCGCCGGAGAAATAATTCCACCGGTATCACATGTCATCCCCTGGAGTGGAATCGTACGCAATAAGCAATTTAAGCAAGGTGTTTTCCCGGGAATGATGGAAAAACTCATCCCGAAGCTGCCGACACAGGCCCCGTAAATCCACGGGATGTTGTATTTTTGCGAAATATCGTTCATCATCATCCGTGTTTCAAAGTTATCGGTGGCATCGAGCATCAGGTCAACACCAGCGACAAGCTCTTCCAGCAATTCAGGGGTGGCATCCCCGATAATCGCACGAATTTCCACAGCGGAATTAATCGCGCCAAGGCGTTTTTCCGCCGCCGCTGCTTTCGGCAGCTTCTCAAGCACATCCTCTTCAGTATAAAGCTGCTGCCGCTGGAGATTACTGGCTTCAACATAATCACGGTCAATGATGGTAAGTTTGCCAACTCCAGCGCGGGTGAGGATTTCGGAACTGCCTGATCCCAGCGCACCGGCGCCAATAATGAGGACATGTTTCTTGCTTATTTTTGCTTGTCCCTCTTTCCCAATTCCCGGGAAAAGGACTTGCCGTGAATATCGGTCGTTCATTTATTGGCGACCCCTTTCGAAAGAAAACTCGCCGGTTCGGTTGGCGAGCTTTAGGGTATGAATTTATCGTAATTAGTAGGATTACTATGCTGTAAATGTGTGCTAATAGATTGGAATCCTTTTTTGATTGCCCAGATACCTCGGTTTTTCATGCGTATGGGCACTGTTAGCCACTAATTGTGACCGTCTACGCGATTTTTTCGCTCTTTTGGTCACAATGAACCTCTTATTGTGACCGTTTAACCAATTTTTTCGCTCGTTCGGTCATAATCAACCGCCGCTGACCGGCGGGATAAACGCAATCTCGTCGCTATCGTTAATGAGCTCGTCGTTCGCAGCAAACTCCTCATTGATCGCTGTCATCACCGTTTCCATTCGTGGCAGGTCATACTTCGCTGCTAACTCCGCCTTTAACTCGGCTACTGTTTTCCCGCTGGCAGCCACCGACAAAAACTCCGCGCCGACCGCATCGCGCAAATGAGCAAAAAACAATATCTTATTCATTCAGGTCACCCTCCTCTGGCTTACCGCTCGGGTAGGCAACGGTCTCTAATTGGTTGCCCATCCATGATTCGCCGTCTTCCCAATGCTCCTTCTTCCAGATCGGAACGATTTCCTTAATCCGCTCAATCGCATAGCGGTTCGCTTCATAAGCATCGGCTCGGTGCGGCGTCGAAACTGCAATTACTACTGCGATATCGGTAATATCTAAGCGCCCAACCCGGTGGGTAATCGCTACCCGGGAACCGGCCCAGCGTTCCTCAATCTCCGCGCCAATCTGCTCAAGCTTTTTCACCGCCATTGCTTCATACGCTTCATAGATTAAAAATAACGTCTTTTTGCCGTGCGTTAATTCGCGGACCGTCCCAATGAAGGTAGTAATCGCACCGGCTTCACGCTGGACTACCTTATCAATCACAGCCTGAATCTCAATCGGTTCCTTAGAAATTTCGTACATCTTCATGATTTCACCTCTTCGGCCAAACTCTTCAATACCGGATTTTCGACCACTTCGTAGCCGCCAATTTTTTCAACCTGCTCGCGGAAGGCTGCTGATTGGATGATCTCTACGAGCAGCCTGCCGTGTTCACTTTCAAAAAAGCTGCGCTTCATCACTAAATCGTATTCCTCGTCGGCAACCGGAACAAAGTCTAAGCCCATCGCTTTTGCCGCCGGATAAATCCCGAGGCCTGCACCGTTACCGTCACCGTTCACTTCCGCCGCTACAGCCAAATGGGAAAACATTTCTCGGTCATAGCCGGTAATCGCTTCCGGCTCCAAGCCCGCTTCCTTCAGCAGCAGATCGAACAGGATTCGAGTGCCAGCGCCTTTTTGCCGGTTAACGAAGTTTGCACCGGTCCTGACTAAATCGGCGACAGCGGAAATCTCAAGCGGATTGCCTTTTGGCAGAATCCAGCCTTGCTTTCTTTTTAAAAATGGATAGAGAATGACGTCTTTTCCGGCTAAAATTTTCCTTACATATGAAATATTATATTGCTTTGTGTCTGGGTCAAGCAAATGAATGCCCGCTACATGGGCCTCGCCCTTACGAATCGCCATGATGCCGGCCATACTGCCGACATGCGAGGAGACAATTTTCATGTCGGTCCGCACCCGTTTTAACTGCGACGATAACAAGTCAATCGTTAAATCGTGGCTGCCGGAAAACACGATAGCCTCCTTGATTTCCTCAAGCGGCCGCAGCAATTCGACCTCAGCGAAATCTCCCTGCTCATAGCCAATGACATTCGGCGGCACTATTAACAGGCCGTCTGCCCTGACATAGGACATCGTGACCCCCGCCGCTCTTGTCAGCGGATTGGCGACAAATTGTCCATCCACATAGCCGATATTCATTCGGACAAAATCCTCAGCACCCATTGACGATACAATCCGGCGCCCAAGCTTGACGGTTACTTTCTGCCGCTGCGGCACCGGTATCCCTAAATATTGACAGACAAGCGGCTGGACAAACCACTCTAAGGCCAGATAGGCGGAAACAGGGTAGCCTGGAACACCGACAACAATTTTTCCATTTATTTTTCCTAAAACAGTTGGTTTTCCGGGCCGTGCGGCGACCCCATGGGTATAGACCTCGCCAAGTTCGCCGATAATGTGGACCGTGAAGTCCTTCCTGCCCGCCGAGGAGCCGGCATTGATGACGATAATATCCGAGGTTGCTGCGGCCTCCAACAACACTTCTTTAATCTTTTCCGGCTCGTCCTTCACGATGGAATGGAGCCTAGGCTCGCCGCCCCAATCCTTAATAAAGCCGGAAAATACCGTACCGTTAAATTCAATTATTTTTCCTGACGACAGCGCAGCACTCGCCTCTACCAGCTCATTACCTGTCGGGATGATTGCCACCACTGGTTTTTTGACAACAGGAATAACCAGCTGCTGGGCGGCAAGCAGTACACCTAAGTCCGCCGGACGTAACACATGTCCCTGTGGAAAAAGCATTTCCTCTTGAACAATGTCCTCGCCAATCGGGCGGATATGCTGCCAGGGTGTTGCAGGTTCGATGATTTCAATCGTTTCTTCGTCGACGACATGAACATGTTCAATCATAATCACGGCATTGAAAGGTGAGGGAATCGCGTTCCCTGTGTCGACAAAGCAAAACTCCGCTCCGATTTTTAGAAAAAGTGGATTTTGCTCATGGGCTTGATAGGTACTTTCCGCAACAACAGCAATCCCATCCATCGCCGAGGCGTGGTAGTGCGGCATTGACACCCGGGCAAAAATCGGCTCGGCGGTCACACGGCCCAGGGCTTCAGCGACAGCGAGATGCTCAATCTCCGGGGTCAGGATGGAAGCAGCAAGAATTTCCTCCCTGGCAACGGCGCGGGGTTTATCTTCTAAGTAAATTTTTCGCTTGTACGGTGTTTGATTCATTTTCGCTGATCCCCCTTACCGTGACGGAATCACAGGTACATATTCACCCTGTGATACGCCTTCTTTTTCTGAACTAATTTCGACAATGCCATCACTTTTTACAAGTGTGGTGATTAAGCCTGATTTTCCGATAATCGGCTCGGCCCACCAGTCGCCATCACGCTCAAACAAGCGGACGCGGATATAATCCGACCGTCCCGGCGAGGATGGGATGTTTTTCGTTATTTTCGCGAAAACACGCTCCGGCTTCCGCTCAAGGACCTCACCTGACAGCGTTCTTAAAATCCGCTCACCGAACAGCTTAAAAATAATCATCGCTGAGGCCGGGTGCCCCGGCAAGCCAATCACCGGTTTTCCAGCCGCCATTGCTAAAATTGTCGGTTTCCCCGGCTTAATTGAAATTCCATGGACAAAAACTCCCGGGTCACCTAAGGATTGAATCACATCGGTTGTATAGTCCTTGGCCCCGACAGAGCTGCCGCCGGAGAGAATTAAACAATCGCATTGCTGATAAAGTTCAAACGCCTTTTGCTGGAATTCAGCAAAGTCATCCTTAACAATCCCGCCGTAAACTACGTCGACATTCCATTCGCTAGCAAGTCCGGCAGTCGTTAAATAGTTAATATCGCGAATCTGCCCCATTTGAAGTGTTTCCGTTTGATAGGGCACAATTTCATCGCCGGAGGAAAGGTAGCCGGCTGTTATTTTTCGAAAAACAGTCACATGAGTAATTCCTAACGAGGCGAGAGCCCCTAATTCCTGCGGGCGAAGCTTCGTCCCGACCGCCAGGAGAATTTCCCCTTCGCGAATGTCTTCGCCTTTGCGGATGACATTTTCCCCAGGTGCTACTTGCTTGTACGTGTTGAGGAGATCCTCTACGTCTTCACAGTGTTCAATCATGATGACGGCGTCGCTGCCTGCCGGAAGCATGCCGCCCGTGGGAACATAAACGGCCGTCCCGGAACTGACTGTCACAGTCGGAACCTCGCCCATGTGCACTTCTCCGGCAAGCGCTAAAAAGCCTGGCATCGATTCGGAGGAGCCATACGTATCCTTCGCCCGGACAGCATAGCCGTCAACCGTTGAGCGGTCAAAGCCTGGGACATTTTCCTTCGCTACTACCGGCTCGGCAAGAATATAATGAAGGGCCCTGTCAAGCTCCCGCGTTTCTGTTTGCTTAATGGCCGGTACTTGCTCCGCGATTAAGGCAAATGTCTCTTCCACTGTCTTCACTTTGAAAAATTGCATGGTTCCTCTTCCCCCTTAAATCAATCGTCCGCTTCGGCCCACTTTTTGGCATCTTCATATTCATTCGGGCGATTCATATTGAAAAAAACCCGTTCAAGGTCATGTTGGCTATAAGTCTGAAGTTCGCTTTCTGTCACGTAGAGTACATTTAAGCGGTCAAGCAGATGTTTCATCCGCAAACTACCTTCTTCGATACACGTTGCCGCTTCTCCTGCTATTTTTTTATGAAATACAGCAAATAACGGTTGCTGTTTGCCATGGATCACAGGGATGACAGCATCATAATGGCCGCAAGAATGGACAAGTGCCTCGGCTAGCTCGACGGAAACAAACGGCATGTCACAGGCGACGATAAAATTCACGTCGTAATCAGAAGCTGTTAAACCTGCGTGAATTCCTGCAAGCGGCCCCATTCCCGGATACTGGTCCGAGGTCATTTTCATTTCTAAAAATTCATACGTCTCAGGTTCATTCGTTACGAGAATTATATCATCAAAGAGCAGTTTAAGCGCATCCCGGGTTCGTTCGATCGTGGTCTTCTCATTTATCTTTAACAGCGCTTTGTTCGTGCCCATCCTGCTTGACTTTCCGCCTGCTAAAATAATCGCGGCAGCTTTCATGCAAAAACACCCTCTTAATTTGTCTCTTTTTTGTCTATCTAGCTTCAGCGCCTAGGGGCTCGAGTCATAAGCCAATCCGGCAATAAGGTAAAAAGCAACCTTCTTGCCGGCTCGTCTTATGCTGGTCGCCCCTGAACGAGGCGCTTCAGCTTTTAGTACCAACCGCATGATACCCATTCTCCTGCGCTACAAAATCAAGATGAATCGAGTTCAAATCGAGTAATGCAGCGGAGGGCTGGCTGATATATTGTCTTGTATCAATAATTTTAATATAGCCGCGGCAAGTATCGCAAACCTGTATTTGCGAAACCGCATCGCCTTCAATGGTGAGAAATTGGATCGTCTTATGGTCTTCATTACCGCAATGTGAGCATTCGAGACGCTTGGCATGCCAGTGAGCAAGACAGCGCGGGCAATGGATGACCTTTTTGCCTTCTTCTTTCAGTGTTGCTACTCTTACTGGTTCGCCGCAAACAGGACAGCCTGCCCCAGGGTTTGAATGATGAATTTCGTGCTGGACCTTTTCAGCGGTCAATTGTAAGTAGGGACGAAGGGCGGTTTCTGCGAGGAATTGCGGGATCCATCCTTCGAGCCCGTGTTCTTCGGCAAAGCTGGCAAAATAAACATGATTAAACGCAAACGCCTCTTCAATCCAGCGAATTGCTATTTCTTCGTTTAACAGACTGGTGATGCCTGAAAGCTTTGGCTCAAGTTCAGGATTGCTGTTTATGAGGATGGCACTAATTTCCTCTATCCACTGTAGGAATAGTGAAATTTCAAAATCAATAGCCGTAAGTGCGGCTGCAGGCACTCCTGCTTCCATGGCCGCTTTATCAAGATTGGGCCTGATTGTTTCCGGGTTTAGCTGTTGTTTCCACTGTTCCTGAAGCTGGACGATTTCCTTTTGCAGATCCTGGTATTCTTTTGAAACAACGGATTTAATCATCGTTGTTGCACCTCTTTCTTATATTAAAAACTCAATTTATTTTTAGAACCTCATTTTTAACGCCCCATGAGGACAAGTTTGGTTGATTTTCTCGGGTTTCTGTCCGCATGAACGCTCCATGAGGACAAGTTTGGCTGGTTTTCTCGGGTTTCTGTCCGCATGAACGCTCCATGAGGACAAGTTTGGCTGGTTTTCTCACTTTTCTGTCCGCATGAACGCTCCATGAGGACAAGTTTGGCTGGTTTTCTCGCTTTTCTGTCCGCATGAACGCTCCATGAGGACAAGTTTGGCTGGTTTTCTCGGGTTTCTGTCCGCATGAACGCCTCATGAGGACAAGTTTGGCTGGTTTTCTCGGGTTTCTGTCCGCATGAACGCTCCATGAGGACAAGTTTGGCTGGTTTTCTCGGGTTTCTGTCCGCATGAACCCCTCATGAGGACAAGTTTGGTTGATTTTCTCGGGTTTCTGTCCGCATGAACGCTCCATGAGGACAAGTTTCACCTTTTCTCCTCTAAAGTTGACTCTATAATTCTATTTATAGGAAATGGCTGTCGCAACAAAGACAGCCATTCCCTTTTGACTATAAATTTAACCTATCATGCACCTTTTTTACGCTTTGGATCGTCTAAGTCAGGGAAGTTGCCCTTTTTCACTTCTTCATCATACCAGTCGCCATAGTGGCCTTTTGCCCACCAGGCAGGAACTTTTC
This sequence comes from Neobacillus sp. NPDC058068, assembly GCF_042885335.1. Lineage (NCBI taxonomy): Bacteria > Bacillati > Bacillota > Bacilli > Caryophanales > Bacillaceae > Neobacillus > Neobacillus sp. NPDC058068. Next base: position 196,197 of record NZ_JBHVSI010000006.1, read on the forward strand.
CGTTAACTACGCCGGAATAGCCTGGTCTTGAGTGTTTATGAACGACAGATAGATAGACGTGTCCAACGATTACAGCAATCCCTAATCCGAAACCAACGTTATGAAGGAAGTAGCCCCATTGCACAATTGCTCTTGGGAAGAATTCAGGGAACCACATCGTGAAACCTGATGCAATAACCAAGATCGCACAGAAAATCTGGATAACCGAGTTTATTTTTTCTCCAGCATTAAAGAAGGTTTGTTTAATATGTTTAAACTTGAAGCCGAATAATTCTTTAACGAATTCACTGAAGAATTGAAGGTCGCGCTTCTTCCATGTTATTAAATCTTTCATCCATTGGAAAAAGAACTTCGGACTAAAAATTAACAAGATGAAGGTTGGCATTATAAATACTACTGCGAAAATTCTATGCAATAGCCGTGCCATGGCCGGACCGCCAAGAACCGGATACAGCCAGTTAAAGAAGTCGGTATACATTGGCAGGGCCGTGATGTAAAGAGCAAAGAATGCAAGTCCATTGATTGCGTGTGCCCAAACAAACGCCTTTGGGAAGCGACGAACCTTTACATTAGCTTTTGGGTGCTTTTGATAATTACTCATGGCTGCCACCTCCATCTTCTGCGTCATTACCTGCTTTTTTACTGAAAAACTTATTAGCGACAAATGCGCCGACAACCGCCATCGTTGTGGCGCCAATCATTGCTTTTCCGATTGGCTGCGCATAGTCCTTCCATAAAACAGCTGAAGTTGGGACTTTCGGATTTTCAGGAAGTCCGTACACACTTGGCTTTTCTGCCAGCACGTAAACCGTATGCGTACCGCCAACGCCCTGCGGATTATAGACCATGGCATTCGGGTAACGATCCTTAATTTCCTTCACGCGCTGCTCTGCTTTTTGAATCATGGCGTCTTTATCGCCAAACTCCATCGCGCCCGTGTGACAGGTTGTTACGCAGGCAGGCTGTAAGCCCTCTTCAATTCGGTCCGTACACATCGTGCATTTATGAGATTTCCGATATTCTTTGCCGTTTTTATCCTTGTATGTCTTTAAAGAAATCACTTCAAATGGACAGTTTTGGACACAGTAACCGCAGCCAACACACTTGTCTTGATCAATGACAACTGTTCCATACTTTGTATAACTGATCGCATTTTCAGGACAAACCTTTTCACAGGCAGCATCGGAGCAGTGGAAGCAGCTAGAATGACGGAACAAGTAGTCTAAATCACCTTTGCCATTTTCGTGCTCGATGTACTGCAGGACGTTCCATGTATCCGCTGTTGTTTTCGCATGTGATTGAACACTGCCAAGGAATTCCGTCGGCTCCGCCGGCAGGTCGTTCCAGTTTTTACAGGCAACCATACAGGCTCGGCAGCCGTCACACTTTGTGACATCAACATATTTCACATATTCTTTCACCATTAGTCAGCCCTCCTAACATTGCAGAGGAATGCTTTGAACTCCGGAATCATCGTGTTGGCATCACCAATATGCGGTGTTAGACGATTCGCTGTATCGCCTGTGGCAAATCCTTTATAACCGAAGTGCCACGGCATTCCAATTTGATGAACTTTTTTGCCGCTAACACTATAAGGCTTAAAGCGTTTTGTCACCATTGCATAGGCTGTGATTTCTCCGCGTGCTGAGCTGACAATGATTTTGTCCTTATTCTTGATGCCTTTTTCTTTGGCAAGCTCTTCACTCATTTCGACAAACATATGGCCGGCAAGCTCTGAGAGCCATTCTTGGTTCCGTGTCATTGAGCCAGATTGCCAGTGTTCACTTACCCGGTACGTTGTTGCAACAATCGGGAAGCTTTTCTTATCGCCTTTTTTATTGAAATCGCCCTCGATTACCACGGCAGCCGGGTTCAATTGCGTATTGGAGAACGCATTTGGAACAGGGCTTTCAAATGGTTCATAGTGTTCAGGGAACGGTCCATCATTCAGAGTAGGGGCAAACAATAAGGCTACACCATCTTTATTCATCATAAACGCCCCGGTACCACCTGGTTCAGTTGGTGCTGTAACGGCTTTAAAGTCCGGCACGTCATTGCCGACCCATTTCTTCTCGGCGCCATCCCACCAGATCACTGCCTTTTCCTTGCTCCATGGCTTACCGCTTGGGTCTGCTGAGGCACGGTTGTAAAGAATCCGGCGGTTCATCGGCCAAGCATACGACCAGTTCAAATAGTGATCGCCGCCTGTGTCCTTGTTGTCACGGTTCTTCGATTTGTTCTTGCCTTCTTCAGGATAGAAGCCGGAATAAATCCAGTTGCCGCTTGAAGTGGTCCCGTCATCTAACAACGCGCCGAAGCTCGCAATCAATTTGCCGGTCTTCAGGTCATAGCCGTTGATTTCTTTCGCAACAAGGTCAATATCTGGTTCTTCTCCTGTTCCGTAGTTCCAATCAAGCGCTAAGAATGGTTTGTCAGCCGATTTTGGACTGTTCTCATATAGCTTCTTCAGTTTTAAGGCAAGTTCATGAATGATATCAAGGTCTGGTCTTGCTTCACCTCTTGAATCAATCGCCTTCCAGCGATATTGCATCCAGCGCGAGCTGTTGGATACACTGCCCTCTTTTTCAAACGATGCCGATGCTGGAAGCAGGAATACCTCGGTATTGATTTTCGCAGGATCACTGCCGGCCTCTTTTTGCCAGAACGATGATGTTTCCGTTTCCCAAAGGTCAATCGCTACCAGCCATTTTAAGTTGCCAAGGGCTTCTTTTTCTTTACCGGCGTTCGGACCGCCGACAACCGGGTTTGTTCCAAATAAGAACGTACCGTCAAGCTCCCCTTTGTACATCGCATTAAATAAGTTGATATGTGAGTAGTTTTTATTTCCCTTTGGTAAAAATTGATAGCCAAACTCGTTTTCTGCCGTCGCATTTGCGCCATACCATGCTTTAAGCAAGCTGACGACAAATTTTGGCTTGTTGCTCCAGTAACCTGTTTTTGGTGTTTCTTTTTCCAAATAGCCTTTCAGTGTTGCATGCTCTGGAACGGTTGCTTTTGGTGCACCTAGATAACCTGTTAAGTTATCAAATAATAAACCGAAGTCTGTAGACCCTTGAACATTGGATTCGCCACGCATCGCATTGATTCCGCCGCCTGGTAAGCCGATGTTTCCTAACAGCAATTGCAGAATCGCATAGATACGGACGTTTTGTGAGCCGACGGTATGCTGAGTGGTTCCCATTGCATACATGATCGTTCCTGCTTTTCCAACCTTGCCTGTTTCACAGAAGGTCTTACAAACTTTTAAGTAATCTTCTTTTGCTGTTCCGGTTACGGCTGTGACTGTGTTGACATCATAACGGGAATAGTGCTTTTTCATCAATTGGAAAACAGAACGCGGGTGCGCTAATGTTTCGTCTTTAACCGGCTTGCCGTCTTCCGTTGTTTCAATTGCCCATTTTGTTTTATCATAGGCTCTTTTTGTTTCGTCATAGCCTGAGAATAGGCCGTCATTAAAGTCATAGCCTTCTTTGACGATAAAGGAGGCGTTTGTATAGTTAGCAACATACTCTTTGTGGATGAGATTGTTTTCGAGTGCATAATTGATCATCCCGCCGATAAATGGAATATCCGTACCGGAGCGAAGCGCAGCGTAAACATCAGCCTGTGCGGATGTACGTGTATAACGTGGGTCCACCGAAACGATTTTTCCGCCGTTCTCTTTCGCCTTCGTCAGCCATCTAAAGCTAATCGGGTGATTTTCTGCAGGGTTCGCGCCAATAATCAATGCACAATCGGTATGCTGCAGATCATTCCAATGGTTAGTCATTGCTCCACGACCAAATGTAGGTGCCAGACCGGCAACCGTAGAACTATGTCATATTCGTGCCTGGTGCTCTAAATAGGTGACACCAAGCCCTCTCATTAGTTTCGCGAGCAAATATGTTTCTTCATTATCAAGTGCCGCCCCGCCAAGGCTGGCAATTCTTTCGGTTTTATTGACGGTTACTCCATTTTCTACTTCGACAAACGAACTGTCGCGTGTTTCTTTAGTACGTTTGGCAATGGTATCGAGCATCCATTCCCACTCTTTCTCTTCCCATTTATTACTTCCTGGTGCACGATAAAGCGGTTTGGTTAAGCGTTTTTCAGATGTATAAAGCTGTCTTAATGTTGTTCCCTTGCTGCAAAGCTTACCTTCGTTAATTGGGTTATCCGGATCCCCTTCCGTATAAACCACGGTATTATCTTTGGTGTGAACGAGGATTCCGCATCCAACACCACAGTAGCAGCAAATGGTTGGTGTTACAGTTGCTTTGGCAATTTTGAATTCTTTTGATTTCGCATAAGCCTTTTTATCATTAAAGCCGAGCTCGACAACTGCAAGTGTTGCTGCTGTTGCGCCTGATAGCTTTAAAAATTGCCGGCGATTTAAGTTCATTTCAACCATTACTATTCTCCTTCCCAAACATATTGATTAGAACATCCCTTAAAAAAGTGAAAGCCCCTTAAGCCGGTGCTAGACACCCTTTTTCTCTCTATTGATTCCTAGCTTTTCATTCACCCCTCTCAATGCATCCCTAAAGCCAGCTCGACGTTTAAGTCGTTTTCGACTCTGCCTGACGAGGTATAAATCGACGCCATTTTCCCTCTTAAATAGCCGATTACCTCAATATTTAAATATTTTGCCAGCTGTACTGCCTGTTTAGTGGCCGCTGTCCGCGAACCGATAACAGGGAAGCCAAATTTAGCTGCTTTGGAGAGCATTTCATATGAAACCCGGCCGGTTGTAAGCAAAATTAACCTTTCGGGTTGTAAACGATTTCTTAATGCATGACCAATAATCTTGTCGACGGCATTATGGCGGCCGATATCTTCGCGAATCGTGATATCACCCTGTTCATCGACAATACAGGCACCATGCATCCCGCCTGTTTCGAGATAAAGATCTGAGTTTTGTGCGAATTGACTGCGCTTTTTTAACAGATAACTTAGTGGATAGACCTTGTTTGATGTCACCTTGTCAAAGCTCTTCACATCTGTCATTGAGAAGAAGGTAACACCCCTGCCGCAGCCGGCGGTGTAATGCTTCTTTTTTGAAAAAATTTCGTCTTCATCAAAACCGGTGCGGAGCGAAACATTGATGGTGCCCATGTCTTCGTTAATGTCAACCGATTCTAAATCGCTTGCCTCCTGAATAAATCCTTCAGAAAACAAATATCCATATGTCCAATCATCAAGGTCGGATTTTGTCAGTTGAAAAACGGCCATTTCATATCCGTTAATAATTAACGAAATCGGATATTCATCCGGACAACCTTTGCGGTTCATGGTTTTTCCTCCACTCTAGGACTATTTTCCTTATCTTTTCATTGTAAAAATAGAATCAATTCCACTCAGCGACATTTGTCACATTGTCGAAATTTGTAACTTTTTTAAAAGGGATTTTGCCTGCAAAAAGCAAGAAGGACCCTTCTGTTTCTAATTTGTGTCAGATTTCCAACAAATGCAGGTATGGAAAACGGAATAATGTAAGCGATTCCGAAATGGCCCGCCACATACCCCCATCCTACGCCGCCACTTTCCTTTTGAAAGTAATATTTATCACACAAGATGATTGGAAATAGTAAAAACCAGGGAACTGTCATTTTTCTGTCAACTATTGGTCCTTCGTTCGCAATATCTGTTAATTTTATAAAAATGTTTTATAATAATAAGTAGGTTTTTAGAAGGAGGAGTACATAATGACAATCAAAAAAGTAATGACGATTGCTGGCTCGGATACAAGCGGAGGCGCTGGGATTCAAGCGGATTTGAAGACGTTCCAGGAGCTCGGCGTCTATGGGATGACGGCACTAACAACAATTGTAACGATGGATCCGCAAGATTGGCGCCACAGCGTGTTTCCGATTGCCATCGAGACACTGAAAACCCAAATCGATACGATTCTTTCCGTCGGCATCGACGCGATGAAAACAGGGATGCTCGGAACGGTTGAAATTATTGAATTAGCGGCAAAAGTGATTGATGAAAACAAGCTGGAGCGTGTTGTGATTGACCCTGTTATGGTTTGTAAAGGCGAAGACGAGGCGTTGCACCCGGAAACAACTGATGCAATGCGTGAGCTTCTATTGCCACGTGCCTTAGTTGTAACGCCTAACCTTTTCGAAGCAGGGCAGCTGGCGGGAACGAAAACACCCCATACAGTGGAAGAAATGAAAGCGGCAGCCGTGAAAATTCACGAACAAGGAGCAAAGTTCGTGTTAATCAAAGGCGGCAGCAAGCTTCATTCTGAAGAAAAAGCCGTCGACCTTCTATTTGATGGCCAAGAATTCAAGCTGTACGAGTCTGAAAAATTTGAAACAACCTACACCCACGGCGCGGGCTGTACCTATTCCTCGGCGATTACCGCAGAGCTTGCTAAAGGGAAGTCTGTTTATGAAGCAGTCGATGTGGCGAAGGCATTTATTACCGCAGCAATCCAACAAGGTTTCCGCTTAAATGAATTTGTCGGACCAACCTGGCATGGAGCCTACCGCGGTGCTGAGGCAGTAACTGAGTATTGTGAGGATTGTGAAGAATAGACAGAAGAAAGGAGCCGGTCTACCAGACCGGCTCCTTTCTTTACCTTTAATCAACCACACCTTTTTCGAGAATTACCACATTTACCTTTACCCTGATTTTCACATCTGGATATTGGTCTAACCACTGTTGATAACGAAAATTTCTTGTGCGGCTGCGAACTTGATCACCAAAGCCTATGGGATCAATCTTTAACTTCTGAAACGTACGAATCATGGCAGTGGCTTCCTTTTCCATCTCTTTTTCCATTTGTTTCTTTATTTCGTCGATTTCTCTATTGTCTGTTTTCTTCCCCGTGTATTCCCTAATGATTCCTCTCACTTTTACATGGACATTAATTTCTGGAGTTCTTTTCAAGTTAACAACACGATAGCTATGCTTTGTATTAATATTCTCGATTGCCACATATTTCTTATTTTTTAACTTTAGCTTATACGTCCCTAACTTTATGTTTTCTAACAGTGCTTGAAAAATAAATTGCTGATCTTGGCGGAGATTCCTCACATAGTGATCATCCTTAAATAAGGCAATCCCCTTAAGATGAACTTTCTCCCCTATTTGCTCAATGAGCGGTAAAAACGGATCCTTTAATTTGGAATTGTAGGCGTTTAGGAATTGGTGGAGGTTATTCGTCGGCAATCCCCCCGAGTTCATATTTTGTTCGATTAGCATCGATAAATAAGTACCCGTATCGCGATCACCGTACTTCTTTTTCAAAAGTTTATTTGTTTCCCCATCGACAACGGCAACAAACAACCGCTCACTAATAGAAGGGTCCCTTTGTAACGAGTCCACTAAATCGCCAATTCCATGTTTCGCCACTTCTTTGCTATATAGGGCTACTTCCAATTTGCCGGTTACCACTTGACGGGATGATTGTTGATTGATTTTACTGAATGTTTGTGTACTTAGTTCATCACTTGCCGAAAAGATTTTATTCCCCATGCTCTTGTCAGGTTTATAAATAGGACGGACTGTCGTAGCTTTTATCGTATTTTTATCAATATAGTCATACCCTATAGACGATGCCATGTTAAGATCATCTAAAATCTGCCTTTGGACACGACCAAACATATACGCGGAAAAAATGATGCTTACCAACACCGCTATTTTTATCTTTTTCTTCATATTTTTTTCCTCATTTTGAAACGAATATGATAACAAATAAAAAGAAAAGGTATATAACCAAACAATATCCAAAAGCCAATATCCCCGACAAATGTATTATATTGTTCGATCGTTTCGCGATCGATTAAGAAACAACTAACAATCAGGCAAAGAAATAAAAGGACGGCGAGAACAGTCCGCTGTTTTAGCTTAAACATTTCCTTTATTCCCCGGCTCGCCGACCAAAACATCAAGCAAATGATTGGTAACATGACAACCGCCCAGGATGTTACGCCAATAATTTCGAAGCGCTCCACGAAAGGTAATTTGATAATCTTCCACATCATCAATGTCGGCCAGATCACTTTTTGTAAATACCCCTGATCAAAGAATCCTAATGTAACGATCATGATTAGAAGATACAGGCATGTTGTGAAGAGATTTCCTAAGTGGGCCCATTTTTGTGAACTCTCCGGTTGTTTAATAAAAGGGTAATAGAACAATACATATTCAAAGCCGGAAAAAGCTAATACAGCACCCTTAATAGATTTAGCGATGTCAAAAAGGGAATGATCAAAGACTGGTAATAGATTGCGAAAATCTGCAAATTGAATGGGTACAAAAAAGGTTAAAATTAAATAAGCGGGTATCACAACAGCCAAAAAGCAAACACCGGTAACGGTACGAAATCCACTTGAAACGACATAGTGGACACTGAGCAGCAACACTAAAGCAAACGGCCATGTTTTTAGTAAAGGAAACATCCAAACTTGAACAATTTCTATATATGATCGCAACACGGTTACACTCTCTGCCAGAACATAAAGAATAATGAGAAGGCTTAACAAATTACCGAGCCATTTTCCAAAAGTACGTTGGTGAATCGTCATTAAATCGCCCTTGTCCTTATTTAGCATCATGTACATCATCCAAATTAATAGGTGAATGATGAGTCCTGATAGTAAAATAGGGATCCACGCATCATGGCCGACATACTTCGCGAGATGCCGTTGAAAGCTTAAAGGTCCAACACCATATTGCATCCCATGCACAAGGAAAAATACAAGGAATGGTGAGACAAGAAAATGATCTTTTATCGCCGTTTTCATGAGGAACCTCCTTTACAATTGGCGGCTATTCGTCGATATCCTTCACCTCACTCGCTTTTTGTTTTGAAAAACGCTGCGGATCTTTTGTTTGTAAAAACACGGGTCTCGTTGATTGAAGAGAAAAAGGTACACGAATAAATGAATCTTTTAAATCCTTAAACCTTGGGGGATAAATTGGTTCTAAGTAAGGTCTTCCCAGTGACGTTAAACGGAGTAAATGAATCATTAAAAAGATAAATGCAACCGCAATCCCTAGCAGTCCCCATAAATCGGCAAGCAAGAGAAACGGAAACCGGAGTAAACGAATCGTATTACCCATCCGGTATACCGGTGTAGTAAAGGAAGCTAATGCCGCAAGTGCAACAATAATCAGCAGCACATTGCTTGTTAACCCCGCATCCACTGCTGCGGTTCCAATCACGATACCACCCACGATACCGATTGTTTGACCAACCTTTGACGGAAGTCTTGCCCCGGCTTCCCGGAGCAACTCAATCGTTAACTCCAAAATGATGGCTTCAAGAATGGGCGGTAAGGGAATATTCCTTCTTGATGATACTAATGTCACCATTAAATCTTTCGGGATTAATTGATAATGATACGTTAAAACGGCCACATAAATCGGCGTCACCAAAATAGAGAAGGAAACGGCAAAGACCCGAATAAGCCTAAATGCGGAAGCCATTTGCCAATTGACATAATAATCCTCAAACGCATTAAATAATCCCATTACCGAAATCGGACCAATCAACGCATGGGAGGAACCATCTGCGAGAATCACGACACTGCCTTCTGCCAGCACACCTGCGACACGGTCAGGACGTTCGGTATCAATTAATTGCGGAAAGAGAGAATGCCCATTATCGGCAATCAACTGGGCAATAATCGAACTGTCAAGAATTTGATTGAATTGCAAATCAGTAAGTCTTTGACAAACGGTATTAACGTTATCTTCATTCGTGATTCCTTCAATGTACAAAACGGCCACTTTTGTTTTCGAAAGCGTCCCAATCGTAAATTCTTTTACTTTAAATTCTGATATCGGTAATCGTTTGCGAACTAAATTTAAATTCGTCGTTAATGACTCGACAAAGGCTTCTTTTGGCCCGACAACGCTGTACTCCTCTACCGGCATCGTTACCTCACGGGACTTTTTCATTTCCGCCCGGACAAGGGCGCAGGTCGAATCCTTTTCATCGAGTTGAATCAGGACAGAGCCTTGTAGAAGGTCATCTTGAATTTTTTGTAAATCACTAGTAATTAAGACATCTTCAAACGGGATAGCGGTCTTTATCTCTTCTAGTGAAGTAAATGTTGATTTATTTAGATAGGGAAGAATATCACGATGCAAAATCTCAACATCAATCAACGTCCCAAAATAAGAAATCCAATAGGCTTTAGGTACATGCGGGTGATGGAAATGAACAAAATCGCCCGATTGTTTGTACATATTTATTAAGGCAACAAGGGTGTTTTCTTGTTGTTCAGGAGGTTGTTTTCGAAACCACATTTTCACGGATCCTTATCCCTTCTGGCTATTCTAAAAACTATGTGCCTAGGATTAAGGATTTCCAAGTTAATATTTCTTAATTAAAGTTAATTGTTTCCAATTGTTATTTTTTTTTAAGCAATCATTTCGCATTTTGCTACTGACTTTAGTATGATAGTTACAAAATAAAAATAGTTTATAGATTCTGAAGGGAAAGGAGGCCGCATTTTGGAATATATTGATGTTAAAAACGTACAAGACGCCATCAGTCGCTTTGCAAATAAAGATGTCTACATTCACCTGGAAACGACCAACGGTGCATATGCCTCACACCACGATCAGTCTTTCTTTTCAGCTGGCGCCTATATCCGTAATGCGCTTGTCCGTTATGAATTAGGGAAAATCACCGGAACGGGCCCATACCGTGTCGGCTTAAAAATAAATCTCGGCTGGATTTATGCTGAGGGCCTTACACATTTTGAAATCGATGAAGAGAATCACCTATTATTAGCCGGCCACGATAGTAAAGGAAAACTTGCTGTTGCGCTGGAGATAAGTTCCACGCCATTTGAATAATTAGGCCAGAAAGGAGCATGAATTATGGAAAAAGAGCGCCATGTTTTGGTCGTTTTCCCTCACCCTGATGATGAGGCATTTGGCGTATCCGGGACAATTGCGACCCATGTACAAAATGGAACGCCTGTCACCTATGCCTGTTTAACCTTAGGGGAAATGGGACGCAACATGGGGAATCCCCCCTTTACCAACCGGGAAAACCTGCCGAAAATCAGAAAGCAAGAGTTACAGGAAGCAGCCCGGGTTTTGGGCATCCAGGACCTAAGAATGCTCGGATACCGGGATAAAACGATTGAATTTGAAGATGAGGAAAAACTCGCGAATACAATGCTGGCATTAATCGAGCAAGTCAATCCTTCGCTGATAATTACATTTTATCCAGGCTATTCGGTCCACCCTGACCATGACGCCACCGGTGCGGCCGTCGTGCGCGCTGTTGAAAAAATGTCTGCTGCGGTAAGACCAACCTTACACTGTGTTGCCTTCTCAAATAATTGTGTTGAGGAACTGGGGGAAGCGGACATTATCAATAATATAACCCCTGTCGCTGACAAAAAACTCGCCGCCATTCGTGCCCACCGCTCACAAACCGAGCAGATGCTTATCGGCATGGAAGAGAAATTAAAAAATCAAGACCCGCAAACAATGGTCTGGATCAATAATGAACGGTTTTGGACGTATACGTTTTAATAGGAAAAGGCCCTTCCACTTCGGAAGGGCCTTTTCCTATTAAAATAGAATGGTTTTTTTCCAAATAATGTCTAAATAGACAAAACCCTCACAAACAGTCACCCTTTTCAAAAAACACCCTCAAGAGAGCGCTGACATTTTTTCAAACCAATTTCACAAAAAATTCATTTTTCAAAACCACGATTTCCTTAGTCCTTTCCGACTTCTTCACAAAACGTTCAAAAACCTCGATAAAGAAGTGCTCTACATCACTATTTTACCGTTGACCAGACGGTAGGATGGAGTTGTTCATTTTAATAAAAAGGAGGGGGATAAAATTGCAAAAAGCCATTATTAGCTTTGTTATTTGTGCATTACTTGGTTTTGGACTTGGATACCTCGTATTTGGGGTAATCATGGGGGACTCCGAGAAACAGCCGCAGGTGGCGCAGACTGAAACAAAGGACGAAGCGACAACTAAAGAAGAGAATACAGCGGCCGCTTCTTCCGCGAATGAAGACAATATCCTTAATCAAAAGGGATGCCTTGGCTGCCATAGTGTTGAAGCTCTCAACATAAAAGGCGGGGCAGTCGGACCGGACCTATCACAAGCGTTTGTTAACGTGGAAGGAAAGCATGGCAAACCAATTGAAGAATTCTTAAAACAGCCAACATCAGCCGTGATGTCAGGCGTTATTAGCAAAAGTCCATTAACAGATCAAGAGCGCAAGCAGGTTTTAGACCTATTAAAGCAAGCATCTGAAGCTAAATAGAAAGGATGGTGTGAGTAAATGAAAAAATGGATCCCAATCGCCTCCGGTTTGCTTGCCGGCTTTATTGCCGCAACGATAACATTTGCTGACTTTTCCGCAAAGACAAACACGGAAGCTGCTTCAAGCAACAAGAGCGATGCTGAAAAAGTGTATGTTCCATTCGGACAAAAAGATGATTATTACTTATTCGCATCCGGCGGCCACTCTGGACAGATGTTTATCTATGGTGTGCCATCGATGCGCAAAATCAGAACAATTCCTGTTTTCTCGCAGGATTCGGCAACGGGCTATGGTTTTGATGAGCACTCGAAAAAATTAATGGGCGGCTATACATGGGGGGACCTGCACCATCCGGCCTTCTCAGAAACAAAAGGTGATTATGATGGAAAGTGGATGTTTGCCACTGATGTCGGTAACAGCCGTGCCGCTGTTGTTGATTTGGAAACCTTCACGACAAAAGATATCATCAAGGTTCCAAACACGGCCGGCCCGCACTGTGCCGCATTCGTAACGGAAAATACAGAGTATATGTTCCTGCCGACTCGTTTCGCCGTGCCGGTTGGCCAAAAATATGAATCACTTGATAACTACAGCCAAAACTACCGCGGAGTTATGTCAGCGGTTACCTTTGACGAAAAGAATGTCAAATTAAACATTGCTTACCAGGTTGCGCTTCCGCCTTGGTCCTATGATCTGTCTGATGCAGGTAAAAAAAGCTCCGCTGATTGGGCCGTGATGACGACCTACAATACAGAAGAAGCAACAACAACATTAGAAGTAAATGCTTCGCAAGCAGACCGTGACTATATTGTTCTTTTTAACTGGAAAGAGCTTGAGAAGATGGTCAAGGAAGGCAAATATGAAGATGTTGATGGCCAAAAGATGATCTACCCTGAAAAACAAAAAGGCGGCATTTATTTAGTGCCGGTCGCTAAATCACCACACGGCGTCGACGTTACACCTGATGGTAAATACTTTATCGCTTCCGGAAAATTAGCACCTGCGATGTCGGTATTCTCGTTCGAAAAAGCATTTAAAGCCGTTGAAAACAAAGACTTTGCCGGTGAACGTAACGGGATTCCAATCCTTAATTACAAATCCGTGATGGAAAGAGAAGTAAACCCAGAAAATGCCCTTGGACCGCTTCATACTCAGTTTGACGACAAAGGCATGGCCTACACAACAATGTTCATTTCTTCAGAAGTCGTAAAATGGGATCCGAATACGGGGAAAACATTAGACCGTGTCCCTGTTCAATATTCACCAGGGCACTCTGTTGCTGCTGAAGGCGACACCGTATCACCTGATGGACACTGGCTCGTTGCTCTGAACAAAATTGCCAAGGACAGCTACTTGTCAGTTGGACCGTCACACCCTGAATCGATGCAGTTAATTGACATCAGCGGCAAGATGAAGGTCATTCAATCGGCACCGGTTGACCCAGAGCCGCACTATGCCCAAATGATTAAAGCCGATAAGATTAAAACGATTAATGTTTATCCAAAGGATGAAAAAAATAAAGATGCCGTTTACAAGCAAAATGATACTAAAATTGTCCGTAAAGGCAACGAAGTTCACGTTTACGGTATCGCAATGCGCTCAAGATTCATTTTTGACGCAAAAGCAAAACGCCCGGACGTTATTGAGGTTAACGAAGGAGATCACGTCTTCATCCATTTAACCAATATTGACTTTGATGAAGATATTACCCACGGTTTTGCGATTAACAGCTATGACTTGAATATAGAAGTTCAGCCTGGGCAAACAAATACGATCGAGTTTACAGCCGATAAGGCGGGGACGTTCCCAATCTATTGTACAAACTTCTGCTCAGCCTTACACCAGGAAATGAACGGCTACTTCTTAGTAAAACCGAAACAATAAAAGTTTTTCAGTGGGTATCAATTAGAAAAATTGGTACCCACCTCCATTTGTCTTTAATTGCACTATTAAAGGAGTGGTTAACTTGAATGATCGCAGCAGGAAAAACAGTAAATTATCGATTACGTCTTCCTTACTGATTGGGCTCTCAGCTGTTTTAATTGTTGTATCGCTATTTTTCCCATGGTGGAAGATGGTCTTTTATGCACCGCAATATCCGGAAGGCTTAAATATTATCGTCTTTCCGAACAAGCTCGAAGGAGAAATTGATATTATTAACGGGCTGAATCACTATATCGGGATGTCGAATTTCGGTGAAGAAAACTTTCCTGAATTATCTTACCTTGCCTATCTTGTTGGCGGATTAGCCGTCATAACGCTAATAACGGCGATTCTTCGCAATAAGAAAGTGCTCTACGGGCTGATTGGCATCATCGCGCTTGGCGGTCTCGCCGGCATAATGGATCTCCATTTTGCCTTACAAAAATACGGTACCAATTTAAGTCCAAAGGCACCGATTAAAATTGACCCATTTGTCCCGCCGATTATCGGTCAAAATACGGTAGCGAATTTTACGACACATAGTTTACTAGGCACAGGCATCTATTTTGTCATCGCCGCCTTTATTCTATTACTGATTCCGCTATGGAAGGATCGAAAAAAATGAAAAAAATGACGCTCTTATCTTTCGTTTTTTCTCTTTTTTTCCTAGGGATTCCTGAGAAAAATATGGCAGCCGAAAGCTTGCAAGCAATCATCGACTCCATGAAAGAGGGGGCGGTATTAAAGCTTGAAAATAAAACCTATGAAGGCAATATCGTCATCAATAAACCACTGACGATTATTGGCGCAGCCAAAACCGTGATCAAAGGAGACGGAACAGGGAACGTGATTTCGGTTAAGGCACCAGATGTAAAATTGAGCCATTTTACGGTATCAGGAGGAAGCATGGACCGCAACTCCAGCGAGGAATACGCAGCCATCAAAATCTATACAGATCATAATGTCGTTGACCACGTCAACATCCGCCATTCCTTTCACGGTGTTTATTTAAGCAAGGCCCACGATAATACCATCCGCTATGCCGATATTAAAGGGATGGGAAAAGGGGAAATAGCCGCCCAGGGAAATGGCATTCATGTTTTTTACGCAAATAATAATCTCTTAGAACACAACACCGTCGACGGCACCCGGGACGGCATGTTCTTTGATTACGCCAACGATAATAAAAGCTATGACAATAACATAACCAATACAAGATATGGTCTGCATTACATGTACTCAGACGAAAATATTTTTAAACGAAATGTATTTACAATGAATACGGGCGGCGCTGCTGTCATGAACTCGAATCATCTGAAACTAGAAGACAATCAATTCATCATTAACTATGGAAACCAATCGTTCGGCCTGTTACTATTGCAAGCCAATGATAATGATATAAAAAACAATACCTTTTACATGAACCAGCGGGGCTTGTATATTGACCAAGCAACAAGAAACACGATTCAGGGGAACCGCATCATCCAAAATCAGATTGGCATTGAACTGTGGGCCAGCTCCAACGAGCAAACATTCACGCTGAACCGGATTTCCGAAAATACCATCCCCGCCGTTACCCTTGGCGGCAAAGGCGAAAACAATGCTTGGAGCAAGGATGGCAAAGGAAATGACTGGGGCGCCAGCTTTCCGCTCACCGATTTAAACCAAGACGGAATCGGCGATTTTCCGGTCACTTATCATTCTTCCCTCCATCAGCTGATTGAGGACCAAGAACTAACCAATCTATTTTTAAAAAGCCCGGCGATTTCAATTTATGAAAAAATCAATGCGACATTGAAGGACGACGAAGTTATGTTTCAAGATTCACACCCATTAGCGGCCGCAAAAGCTGAGCATTCTTGGATTCTATATCTGGTCATCGCGGGGGTTGCCGTGTTGATTTTACTAAAGGGGAGACATCGACTATGCATTATATTTGGAAGGAATGGAAGGAAAATATAAGAGGCAAAGGGCTTTGGCTTTCATTAAGCATTATTGTGCTCATATCTGTCAGTATTTTGTTCCGTTCCACAGCGCTTTCCTTTGATAAAGGCTTTTATGTTTTGTTAATCAATCTATTTGATACGCTCATCTACTTTATTCCGATTCTGTGCCTGTTTATCGGGGCGTTCTCGATTTTTCAAGAAAAGGAACAAAAGACGTTGATCATGCTGCTCACGAAGAAGGACAACTACCCAAGCTTTTTGGTTAAAAAAAGCCTCGGGCTTTATACGGTTGTGCTTGTCCCGCTGATTGTCTGGTTTTTCATCTATTTGCTGCTATTGAAATTTACCTTTCAACTCGATATCAAAAGCTATTTGGTGTTCGTTGCAGCGATTGTCCTGATGACGCTTCTTTTCTTGCAGATGGGTGCGGCAATCGGGAGCTTCAGCCGTTCGCGAATGCAGATCATCGGCTATACGATCTTTGTTTGGTTTTACTTTTTCTTCCTGCACGATTTTATCCTGCTATCGTTTTTACCTGACGTCACCTATGAAAATGTCAAACTATTTTCAGCTGTCTATTTTTTAAATCCGCTTCAGTCCGTTAGAATGTACCTGGAAACCGGGATAGGTGTATATTCGTTCGGTCACATGTCGAGGCTCATGCAGGCCTTTATGTGGACGAAGCCGGTCTTCTTTTTGCTCGGAAATTTGCTTGTCTGGCTCGCGATTTCTTTTGGTACTGCAATTGTCTTCAACCGTAAGGAGGGCTATGAATGATTAAGGTGGAGCATCTAAACCAATCGTTCGGAAAAAAAACAGTGTTAGACGACGTTACGATTGAAATTCATAAAAATGAAATCTGCGCCCTGGTTGGCCGAAACGGTGCCGGGAAATCAACATTTATTAATAGTCTGCTTGGATTATTACCTGTTAAGCAAGGCTCAATTGCGATTAATGAAATGGAAGTTACCAAGAAAAACGATGCCTGGAAAAAGGCGATCGCCTATTTGCCGGAAAAATTTATGCTTTATCCGATGCTGACCGGGCTCGAGAATATGACCTTTTTTGCCGAAGCGGTTGAGATGGCCGCCGATTTGGAACGAATCGAGCACGCACTTCAATCGGTCAGCTTGTGGGACGACCGCAATGTCCAAGTGAAGTCTTATTCAAAGGGAATGCTCCAGCGCCTCGGCTTGGCGATTACACTTTATCAGGATTCTAGCATCTTGATTTTGGATGAGCCGACAAGCGGCATTGACCCGATGGGAAGAAAGGAAATCCTAGAAGTACTGAAATCACTTCATGATAAAACGATTCTCCTGTCGTCGCATCATCTCGATGAAATCCGCCAGGTTTGTACACATGTGGCCTATCTAAATGAGGGAGAAATGGAGAAATTTACAGTTGGCGATTTTTTGGCGACACACAATTTAGGAGGGATTGAGTCATGAAGAGACAGACGTTGTTTGCGACTTTGTTGCTAATGCTGATGGCGATGCTGACTGGCTGCAGTTCGGGACCTGATTATATAATCAAAGTGACAAAGGAGCTTTATTATCAACAGAATACCGCGGCACCGTTTGAAATTAAAGTAACCGAGGGGAATACGGCGGTTAAAGGACTCGATGTCTCCGCGGAATTTTCGATGGCCAATATGGATCAT
Source organism: Neobacillus sp. NPDC058068 (assembly GCF_042885335.1). Classification (NCBI taxonomy): domain Bacteria; kingdom Bacillati; phylum Bacillota; class Bacilli; order Caryophanales; family Bacillaceae; genus Neobacillus; species Neobacillus sp. NPDC058068. The sequence continues at coordinate 213,995 of NZ_JBHVSI010000006.1, forward strand.
GGCACAACCGATGTGAAGTTAGCGGAGGGCAAAGATGGTACCTACTCCGGTAATGCCGCGCTGCCAATGAGCGGGAAGTATGAGGTCGCTTTTACATTGGAAAAGGACGGTGTGAAATCGGAAAAGGTCATTGACACCAACGTTGTGAAGGCGAAAGGGGTTGCCACGATAAACGGAGAATGGATTACGCCAGACGATTTAGCTTTTTATCAATTGATTAATCGCTTGCAGCTGGCGATTAATCGGGAAACCGCTCAGCAAAAATATACGGGCAAGCAGTTAGAGGAAGAGCTTGCTTATTTAGACTCACAGGAGAAAATCAGCGTTGATAAAAATCAATTATTAACACAGATTATCCGCCTGCGCTCAATGGCAATGCTTGCCGATGAAAAGGGGCACAAGGCGGCGGATGCCGAGGTTGACGCGGCAGTTAGCAAGGCGCGCGAGCAATATAATGGGTTCCCCTCTGCGAAAAAGTTGATTAGTGACTACGGCGAGGACAAGTTTTGGGCAACGGAAAAACAGCAATATAAGCTGATTGTTTTATCCCGAAAGGTCCAAGAGGATATCGTTGCGCAAGTGAAAAAGGAAAACCCGAAGGCCGGAGACCAAGATATCCTCTACCAGGCACAGCAAAAATACGAAGAACTCCTCGTCTCCCAAGTCAACTCCTTAATGATCGAAATTCTTTAGGGAGTTTTGTGCGTTGAACAGATAAAAGTACCCTCATGTGACCTTACGAAGGACAGTTCTTCTTGTTTTTGACCACATACTGTCCTTCAGCTACCTTACGAAGGACAGTTCTTCTTGTTTTCAACCACATACTGTCCTTCGGCTACCTTACGAAGGACAGTTCTTCTTGTTTTTATTCACAAACTGTCCTTCGGCTACCTTACGAAGGACAGTTCTTCTTGTTTTTGACCACATACTGTCCTTCGGCTACCTTACGAAGGACAGTTCTTCTTGTTTT